>CAYXQH010000867.1:0-2617 GCA_964467425.1 uncultured Saprospiraceae bacterium | reverse complement strand
CCCTGAAGCATAAGAATAGTAAATTCAATGAATTTTATGAAGCCTTGATGGCGAATAAGTTCAAAAATGATCGTGATGCTGCTTCTTTCTTATATGAATGCAGTCCTACCGATGATAAATACCGACAACTAAAATCACGTTTTAGAAAAAGATTGTTGAACACTTTATTTTTCCTGGATATCAATCTTCCTTCTACTTCAAGCTATGACAGAGCATATTATAGTGTAAATAAAGATTGGACGTTAGTTAAAATTTTACTTTCTAACGGTGCTGATTTTACTGCTGCTTCTCTTGCGAAGCAGATTTTGACGATTGCTCTAAAATTCAAATTTGCTGATGTCATCGTCAATTGCAGTCGAATCCTTCGAAAATATTCGGCAGATGTTGGTGATGAAAAGAATTATGAGCAATGTGATCAATATAGTAAGCAATACCAAAATGTACTGGATGCAGAGATCAGATCGGAGGAATTATACCAACGGGTAATTATGAATTACCTAAAGCCACCATCTAAAAATGAAGACCTGCGAGAAAAGATAGATACTTATTGCGATGCATTGGTTGGCTTATCTGAAATTTATGATTCTCCGATTGTAATCTATAACATGTACCTTGTTTGGGCATATCGTTATGAAATGCTTCAGGACTTTGAAGCTATGTTGGAAGTTTGTAGTAAAGCTGAAAATTACATTGAGGAAAATCCTATTTATTATCAGGATGACAAACTTGCAACGTTCCATCTTAAAAAAATGTCTGCTTATCTTCATTTAAAAGATTGGAAAAAAGGAAAGACAAATGCTGAAAAGTGTCTTCAATCTTTCCCTCAGGGTAGCATAACCTGGTTTAAGTTTATGGAATATTATATCCTGTTGGCCATCCACACGGATAACTTTATTAATGCCATAGCTATTTATAACGAAGCAACAGAAAGCAATAAATTCAAAAAACTTCCAGCTGCTACACGTGAAAAATGGAAGATTTACGATATATATCTCAACTACATCATTGAAAGCCAAGGGCAATCCAATCCAATTATGCTTACCCAGCGTAAGAAGACCTTCCGCCTTTCGCGATTCTTAAACGACCCCCTACTCTATCCAAAAGATCAAAGAATTTTTACCGTATTATTGGTAATTGCGCAGATATTGTTTTTCCTTGATAAGAAAAGTTTCTCTAATGTAACTGAAAGAATTGAACGCTTGAAGAGTTATGCTAACCGCCAATTAAAAAAGGAAGAATACCATCGTGCCATTCAATTTATTCGTTTGTTACAACAATTAGTTAAAGCAGATTATCAACCAGACAATCTAAGCAACGTCGATAAATATTATCAAAAACTAATAGAAACGCCTTTCTCCTACCGAGGCTTGATATTGGAGCTTGAAATTATTCCATATGAAAAATTATGGCACCTTATTCTAAGTCGTTTAAAATAAAAGCAATTTTATTTAAAAGAATTTGAGACTTATTATGAGATAAAGACTGCTCTGAGTAATTTTGCTCAGAGCAGTTTTTCATTTATGACCATAATAGTTTTCAATTGAATAAAATTACTATAGCAATCGATGGCCATTCCTCCTGTGGCAAAAGTACTCTTGCTAAGGCACTAGCAAAATCTCTCCATTATTCTTATGTAGATTCCGGCGCGATGTACCGTGCAGTCACTCTTTATTTCTTACGGAATGACGTTGATATAAAAGATGAAGAAGCAGTACAATTAGCACTTGAGGATATACATATTCACTTCAGAAATATTGAAGGCATCAACACTACCTTTTTGAATAATGAAAATGTAGAAGATCAAATTCGATCTATGGAAGTATCTAACTTCGTAAGTCCTGTTGCAGCGATTTCAATTATACGAGAAAAGGTGGTAGCTGAACAACGGGAATTAGGTGAAGACAAAGGAATAGTAATGGATGGCCGGGATATCGGCACTGTTGTTTTTAAGGATGCCGAATTAAAAATATTTCTAACCGCTTCTTCGGAAGTTCGAGCTAAAAGACGATTTGATGAATTATTAGCAAAAGGTAAGGATGTTTCTCTGGAAGCTGTGCGAAAGAATTTAGTAGAACGAGATCATATCGACTCCACTAGAGCAAATAGTCCACTAAAAAAAGCCGTAGATGCTATCGAAATTGACAATACCGATTTAAATGAACAGGAGCAATTGGAAAAGGCATTAAATCTTTCAAAACAAAGAATAGCAAGCCTTCTTTAATTTTTTCTACTGAGTAATTTATCTTCTCGCTTTTTTTTGAAAGAGATAAAATAAGAAAAGCCACCATTTATGAGACATAAATAAGTGGCTTTCATTTCCCCAAAGCTATTCTTTATCAAAAATGATTTCGTAACAATAGAATCCTAAACACTAAATCTAATACTTTCTACAATTCTGAGGATTCACTAAATCTGATTAAATAAGTTGATTTTACTCTCCTTAAAGTAAATAGGCTCAGATTGCCTAAACACATAAGTTACCTTACAAAACCATGCCAAACCATAAAAACTTGATTATCAATAAACTTATATCAGGATATATACTTAAAAACATTTCCATTATTTACTCTTAGCTACCTTTCTTCACTTCCAAAAAAGAATTCCTTATTTTCACAAA
>CAYXQH010000866.1:0-2620 GCA_964467425.1 uncultured Saprospiraceae bacterium | reverse complement strand
AAAACAGTAATAAACAATAATATAAACGAAAAACCACTTAGCTTTAAAGCCCTTTTACCGGTCTAATAAGCTGCAATAATATTATGAAAAATCAATCCTTAAATACACTTTCAATTTATTATGGCTTAGGCATTGGATTCATACTCAATTTATTTGTTATTCTATTTTTAAAAGATGAAAAAATCTATACAGGCGATGATCTTATCACGCTATTCTCAATAGGTATCATAATTCTTGGTTTTATATTTTTATTTAAAACACAGTCAGAACGTAATCCTACCAGAATACCTTCTATTAGACAATTCATTGGAATCATCATATTGTACAGCATCATTATAAGTGTCTGTATGGGGCTCGGACATTATATAAACGCTACCTATATTGACCCGGATTGGGGACAAAAATCACTGGAAATCGCTCAGCAAAAATGGGCAGAAAAAAACTACTCACCAGATGCAATCGAAAGTCAGATTGAATGGACAGATACTTTTCAAAATCCAATAAAATGGAGCCTTATACTATTTGTGTTTTTTACAATTTTACTTTCATTTATTGGAGGCATTATCGCTTTGATTTTTTATGTAAAACACCATTTAACGCGTACAATAAAAACAACTTAATTCTTTTTAAGGGCTCGTTCTATTCCTTATTTTAACTAAAATGTGACAAGAAAAAAAACTAATTTCTCTTGAAATGTTAAAGTTATTTAAAATAATTAGCCCCTAAACAATGTATTTCCTACCGAAAATAAGTCACGCGATACACATAGATTATCTTATTAAATTTTACTTGCTTATTCTAAGCAACTCATTTCATTTATTTTAAACATAAAGTATTCTTTAACTATTTCAGTTTCGTTTGTCACAAATTCATGTTTTTATTCATTGCCTTCAATATATGAACTGGTATGAATCTTGAATTTGATCTTATATCTCTCCCCCTTTCACACCCATAGTTCCCTCAACAATTTCTTATTTAATGTAATAAATGATAATGCAAACAATTTCAAATTCAAAAACACTTAAAAGCTTTTTCCTTTTTGTAATTCTTCTATTCTCCTATTCTGGTGCAAAAGCAGGATTATTTGATTGGTTAAAAAGTTTTGGAAATAACACCACCACTAGCTCTAATTTTGTCAGCTTAGCTGATTACCAAATTGACGATGTTAACGGTCAAACGATTAGTGTCTGCTCAGGAGACTTTTATGATTCCAATGGTGCAGGTGTTGATTACAACAATAACGAAAACTACTCGGTCACTTTTTGCTCAGATAATGGTGGCACGCTTAGTATGGCTTTCTATTATTTCAACATAGAATATCATGGTAGTTGCGGTTATGACTTTCTCAACATTTATGATGGAACCAATAATGCTGCTCCACTAATTGGAAAATACTGTGGAACGACAAACCCAGGTACTATTACTTCAACTGGAACTTGTTTACATTTTTATTTTTCATCTGACAATATTGTACCTGCTGGTGGATGGGGGGCAACGATTAGCTGTGGTGCACCTAGCGGCGGCGGTGGCGGTGGTAGCGGCTCAAGTGCTTTATGTTGTACAGATAATTTATTAGCTGACCCAAGTTTAGAAGCAGCATTTACGCCAAATGCTAGATTTCCAAATAGCACTATAACTTCTGTGGATAATTCCAGAACAACAACAACGACACAATGGGCTTTTGCAGATGGTTCGAATTCAAATGGGATGATCCTTATCGATGAGAATTCAAAAGCATCTGATGGAGATCAGTTTGCTTACATCAAAACTTTTGGAGCCAATTCAACTTACAATCGTTGTATTGGTAATAGTATTTCTAGAGTAGATGCAGGTTCTTTTGATTGCTCCGTAGAAGAATATACAAATGGAATTCGATATGTAATTAGTTATGACTTTGCAGCTTTTAATCAAGCTGTTCCAAATGGAGGGTCTGCCGGAGGATATACATCGCCAAGATTTGAGCACGACTTTCCAGAGACCACCGACCTTTATGACGAAAACGGGAATTACCTTTCTGAATACGAAACCCCTGTTGGTGATTTAACTGGATATACTGAAGCAGCAGATTGGAATGACCTGGAAAATTCCTGGATAAAAGTATACGGAATAACACCAGCAATGGATGGAGAAAGTTCAGAAACCATGTGGGTTTCACATGCAGATGATGGAACAGCAGGAATGCTGGTAGATAACGTAAGCCTTGTTCAATTATCCTTTTCAGATGCAGGAGTTGATAATATAACCTGTGGAGCAGCAAATAATCAAATTTCATTCACGTTAAATCCTGATGTAAACTTCAAAGGTGTTCCAGGTATTAAATATACTCTAACCGCACCATCAGGCTATAGCGTTTCTCCTACAGAAGGAACCTACGGTCAAAACGTACCATTTACATTAACTAAACAAAGTGGTGATTTTGAAACAGGTTCTTTGTTTTCAGTCACATTGGAAATAAGAGATGAAGTGAATACATCTTGCGGAGCAGATGCCGTTATCATTAATCCATTCCCTTGTACAGGCGTAATTGGTAATATGGTTTGGCTAGATGAAAACACCGATGGTATCCAAGATGCAGGAGAACCAGGTATTCCAGGTGTTGAAGTAACACTTCTTGACGCTT
>CAYXQH010000865.1:0-2629 GCA_964467425.1 uncultured Saprospiraceae bacterium | reverse complement strand
AGGTATGGATGGTGCCCAGGACAATAATGACCTTCAACAACTTCATCAATCAGAACCGGATCTTCAACAAATTGCAAATGGCGCACCATTACGTAATGTTGCTAAATATACGATTAAGTTTATTCCTACAGCTGATACTTTACGCTTCAGATATGTGTTTGCAAGTGAAGAGTATCCTGAGTTTGTTTGTAGTGAATTCAACGATGTTTTTGGTTTTTTTATTAGTGGACCTGGTATAAATGGTTCCTATGAAAACGGAGGAGAAAATATTGCAAAAATACCAGGAACAAACTTACCTGTTGCTATTAATTTTGTGAATAATGGCGAAGTTGGAGTTTGGGGCATTCCAGAAAATTGTACGCTTCCTTTAGGTTCTCTTAATTTTGATAGCCTTTATAATGATAACATTCAATCCAATTTTCAACCAATTTATGATGGATATACAAATGTGTTCACAGCACAAGCAATTGTAGTGCCTTGTCAAGAATACACCATCAAATTGACGGTGGCAGATGTTTCGGATGAGGGATATGACTCTGGTGTTTTTTTGGAAGCAAAAAGTTTTGGTACTCGGCAAATCACGGTTTCTTCCAATACTTTTAGCCCAGATGGTGCCATCACGGAAGGATGTACCGATGGATATGTAGACTTGAAACTTTCAGCGCCTTCATCAATCGATCAAGAAATTACTTATAATGTTTTCGGTACTGCTGAGAATGGTATTGATTACGAAAAATTGAGTGGAATTTTAACAATTCCAGCTGGTGAAATTGAGGGAAGAATTGCAATAAAAGCATTTGAAGATGGAATCTTGGAATTAACCGAGTCTGTTTTTATTGATGTGGCAATAGATATGTGTAATCGTGATACTATTGGTATTTTTATAAGAGACAATGAACTTAAGCCACCTTCTTTAAATGATACAATCATCTGTCCTGGAGCAGAAGTAACCTTTGATGCGACTATTGAAAATACAAGAACTTCCTCTTCCCTTTTTGAAAATAATCAATTGGTTGCTATTACACCGCATAATTCAACTGTAATTAGTGATATTGAAGTAACAAATGTTTTTCCACCAGTTTTATCAGATGGAATTATAGAGTCTGTCTGCGTTGATATTCAACACAATAACCCTGAAGAGCTTGATTTATATTTGAGGTCACCGAACGGTAATTTTATTCTTTTATCATCTGATAATGGAACTAGTGCTACCAATTATCAAAATACCTGTTTTAGAGTTGATGCAACACAAAATATAGCCGCAAATAATGGTACTTTAAACGGGAATTTTCAACCAGAAGAAGCATGGTCTCGTTTGTGGGAAACCAATAGCCCGACCAACGGGACATGGACTTTGTTGGTACGAGATGATAAGGTAGGTTCAACCGGACTTTTATTAGGATGGTCGATTTCTTTCAACCCTGGATACCAATTGTCCTATGAATGGTTGCAAGGAGATGGTATCACTTGTAATGATTGTCCTGCAATCACAATTGCACCAGACCAAACTTCTGAATACGAAATTGTAGTAACCGATAGTTATGGCTGCCTTTCTGCAGATACTGCTGTAATAGCAACTAATGCTGCACCAATTGCTCCTAGTATTTCCTGTACAGATGCTACTGCAAATTCAATCACTTTTGAATGGAATGAGCTTCAAGACATTTCCCACTATGAAGTAAGATTGGACGGAGGAAGTTGGATTACGGTTGATGCTTCAGAAACATCTTATGTAGTGGAAAATTTAGATGCAAATGCAAGGTATACTTTAGAAATAAGAGCAATTGGTGACTGTGAAGGAGCGATAGCTTCTTCAAGTTGCACGACAGTAGAATGTCCAATGTCTGGCATCATAGCTTCGGTCGTGAAACCAGTTTCCTGTTATGGACTTTCTGATGCTGAAATTTTAATAAACAATCCAAATCAAACCTTTGTGTTTGACTATGTTTTAAATAATGGTGAAACAAACCAAACAGGTGTTTTTACAGATCTTCCTGCTGGTGATTATGTGGTAACCATTTCTACAAATGGAGGATGTCCAACGGATTTTCCAGTAAATATTCCACAACCACCAGCAATTGAATTAACTGCACAAGTCGAAGAATTTATTACTTGTTATGGTAGATCGGATGGCGTTGCCTCCGCTGCTGCAATCGGGGGTACTGCTCCGTTTTCCTTTGAATGGGAAGATGGAACTCAAGCAGATACTTTAACACAACTTGGGGAGGGTACTTACTCAGTAATCGTTTCTGATGCCAATGGTTGTCAGAATGATACGACGATTACATTGAGCCAACCTGAGGAACTTTTTGCAACAACAAACAGCAACAATGTAACCTGCCATGGAGCAGCGGACGGCAATGCCATTATTTTACCAACAGGTGGTACAGCACCTTTTCAATATGAATGGGAAGCTGGTCAAACAACGGATGAAATCAGAGATCTCGAGGGCGGCGAATATAAATATACCGTCACTGATGCGAATGGTTGTCAAGTTGAGGACGAAGTTGAAATCGTTGAGAATTCAGAATTAATTTTAGATTTAGATTTTGAAGTACCAACTTGTTTTGGAAAGACTGATGGTAAAATTGAATTGAAGGTTCAGGGAGGAAGCGGAGATTATTCCTTT
>CAYXQH010000864.1:0-2634 GCA_964467425.1 uncultured Saprospiraceae bacterium | reverse complement strand
CAGTCGAAGGTTACCGTAGGCATTCCATACATATCTAATTTCTCAGTATTCATGGTCATTTTATTCTCATGATAAGGAAGACATTCTCCAAATCCTGTCATACCTAATCTCCAAGGACCAGGTTGTGTAATCTTTGCTTTGAAATCTTTTCCAAATCCTAGCTCTTTTACATATGATTGCCAATTAGATCGACTGGCACCACCTTGATATCCAAATCCACGACGATAATCTTTCCGTTCTGTTTTACCTCCAAGATTACGATACCTGGGGATATAAAAGCCATTTGGTCGACGACCTTTATAGTATTTGTCATCATAACCATCCAAGCGCCCACTAGCGCCAGCTTTGAAATGATGATCCATTAAATTATGACCCAACTCTCCGCTATCATTCCCCAGACCATTTGGAAAACGATCGGATTTAGAGTTCATCATAATCCAGGTAGAGTTAATGGCACTTGCATTTAGGAAAACAATCTTCGCAAAAAACTCATGCGTTTCTTTCGTTTCAGCATCCATGATTCGGACACCTTTTGCACGCTGAGAATCTTTATCATAGATTACTTCATAAACGATAGAATTTGGTCGCAATGTCATATTGCCTGTTACTTCCGCTGCAGGAATGGTTGCTGCATTACTACTAAAATAGGCTCCATAAGGACAACCTCTTCTGCATCGATTTCTATATTGACAAGTACCTCGATTTGATACACCAGGAATTTTGGCAGTGATATGGGCAGCACGCCCAATCGTAAGCATTCGATCTGTGAAATTTTCAGCAATTTTATCTCGCAAATGTTCTTCTACGCAATTCAAATCCATAGGAGGTAAAAATTGCCCGTCAGGAAGCTGAGGAAGTCCTTCTTTTCTTCCACTAATTCCTGCAAATTTTTCAACATAATCATACCAGGGAGCGAGTTCATTATACCGAATAGGCCAATCAACGGCAATGCCTTCTTTGGCATTCGCTTCAAAATCCTGAGGGCCCCAACGATAACTTTGCTTACCCCACATAATTGATCGTCCACCAACATGGTAACCTCGAATCCAGTCAAACTTCTTAACCTCTGTATAGGGATGCTCCGTATCTTTTACCCACCAATGAACCGTTGCTGGTCTAATAGTATAACCAGTTCGATTTTGCATTGGATAATCCTTGAGTTCTTCACGAGTCATTCGGTTTCGATTCGGTAATTCCCATATTTCTGAATTTGCAGTTGGGTATTCACCGTGTTTAACCATTCTACCTCTTTCTAAAACAAGCGTTTTCAGGCCTTTTTCAGTAAGCTCCTTGGCAGCCCATCCACCACTAATACCTGTCCCTACAACAATCGCATCATAGGTGTTTTCGTCTTTTCCTTTTGAATTGAAATACATATAATTTAGATTTTAAAAATTTTCAATTTGTGTTTATCGATGAAAATTATCGCCAATAAATTTTAAAGCGTCTGTGATTCCTGTTCTCCAATATGTCCAGTTGTGTGCACCATCACGTATTCTAAATTCATGTGGTACCTCCATATCTCTCAAATGGATATGCATTTTTGAATTTCCTTTATATAAAAAGTCATCATCACCACAATCAAAATAATATTTTACTTTTTTTAAAGACTCAGCACCTTGCTTGTCTGCAATATAAAAAGGATTATTGGCTTTCCAATGATCGGTTATTCTTGCCTTTCCTTCCAGGCCTTTTCCAAACATTACACCTTCTACATTGTCCCAACGTTGTTGTTCGTAGTTTACCACATCACTTTCTAAATAAATTGCAGCACTTAAAGGCGCAGCTGCAACAAAGAGATCAGGATGTTTCATAGAATATAATAGTGAACCGTATCCGCCCATAGAAAGTCCGGCAATTCCTCTGAATTGCTTTTCTGATCGTACCCGATAGCCTTTCTCAATATGCGGGATAAATTCTTTTATAAAAAAATCTTCATAAGGAACATCGCCAGAATGATCATTCATATACCAGGTAACTCCGGCATCTGGCATAACAATAATCATTGGTGGAATCAGCCCTTCATTGATTGCTTTGTCGGCATAGCGATCCACTTCTCCAAATTGGACCCATGCAGTCTCGTCATCAGTGTAGCCGTGCAGGAGATAGACAATTGGATAGCTTCTGTTGGATTCATCATATCCAGGAGGAAGGTAGATAGAATAATCCACGTCTTTTTTTAATAAATTACTTTTAATAGAGAGATCTTCTTTTACTTTACCTCTATCCGAATGCGAAATATCTTGCGTAAAACTGAGAAAAAGTAAACTTACAAAAAGGAAGAGGGCTTTTTTCATAGGATGAAAAATAAGAAATTATTTCAAATCTAAAAAATACCCCATGATTTTAACGGAACACTGGAAGGGAAAAAACAAAAATGATAGGAGATGAAGGTGTAAACAATAGATAAGGAGAGCTAAGGTTGTTCTTAACTCTCCTTAAGTAATTTTATTTCGTTTGCCCTATCTTGGTAATCGGCGGGAAATATTGAAGTTAATTTCTTCGATTACTTCGTAAGTATCTTTATGCCAGTATCCTGGGCATCTTCTTGAAACGGACCATAGGGTAGTAGCATCGCTTCCATCTATTATAGAACTGGAGATTCTTACGTCTTGTGTTCTAGTATCTGCATAA
>CAYXQH010000863.1:0-2637 GCA_964467425.1 uncultured Saprospiraceae bacterium | reverse complement strand
GTTTTTCATGATTTTAAGTTTTTTTTGTAAAAGAATATTATGTTGATTAATTTAAATTTGATCCAATCCTATAAGTAGCCAAAACTTATACTTTTTAGCCTCCAATCATTACAGTCGGGCAACCTAAAACTATTGACCCTCCGTGGGCTGTTACGTCTCCCATTCTAGCTGCAGGCATTCCGCCAATCATGACGGTAGCAGAACCCATTGCAATCGTATCCGGGGGGCCTGCACAGGTTAGCATATCCCCTACTCTTGCTGCCGGCATTCCACCAATCATGACGGTTGGACATCCTGGTGGTAAAATTGGACCTCCCACATGTGGAACCGTACCAGTCACCATTGGACAGGTGTGCATATCTCCTACTCTTGCTGCCATGCTCATAATTAAAAAATATCTAGTTTAGATTTCTTGACTGTGTTTTCACGTACGACATCTACTCGTTCGACGGAGTGATACTCTAGCTGCGTAGCTTTGCTAACAAAGGTTTGAATGGTCCCTAAGTATTCATCCGCCTGGTCAAAGACCTCATTTAATCTAAGGTGATTATATTCTATTTGGCTCAAGGATTTCATTTCACTTTCAAACTGATGCGGCTTAAGTCCAAGGTGACTTTCATAATAACGAAGTAAAGCTTCTCGATCTTCACTTTTCAGGCAGTTCAAAGCGGTCAGAATAATTCGTCCGAAACTATTCAAAAAAGAAACGATATATATTGGGGATTCTTCTTTGTAAATAGTTCGAATATGATTCATGTATTGTGCCAGGAAAAAGACTATTTTTTCCATCAGGTAAAACGTATTTTCTGCCAAATCATTAATCTCCCCTCTTCGTTTTTTGGAACGGGCACGTTGAACAACCTGTGTTGCATTCATTCCTATTTCAGCAATACTTTTTTCCAACTGAAGATATCTGTTCAATAGAGCAGGATGGGCAATAATTTGACTACATGGCGGTATGTAGCTTTCATCAATACTATAATTTCCATTCGAATTATTAACTGCACCAACGATAGTATATTGATTAGAAAACTGAACCGTCTGTACAGAAGCTTCGGCTGCTAATGCCATTTTAGTTTTAGGTAATTTAAAAGGTTGTCTCGGTGGTAATTCATTAGGATGAGGTTCACCAAAGGGTTTGCCTTCTGTTGGATCAACAGAAATAACCACCAATAATAATGCTTCGTTCACCAGTTCGGAACCTGATATATTTTTTAAATCATATTTTAAATCATGATCCTGATCAATATCCAATAGTGCTCCTGCATGCGTAATCGCTTTGCAATGTTTTAGTACAATAAAGTCATCTTCGATATAAATATTCGGCGTATCTCGAAAGGAGGTATTTGGAAAAAGTCCAAATTCGAAACTTTTGAGCAAAGCATTGGTGGTATTTTGAAAAAGGTAATTGCGTACCCGGTCATTATGAATAAAATGAGATTTATTAATCTTCATTCCATCCACCCAATTGACATTTAAATATTTATTCATTTTTCTTAATTTTTACGTTTAAGCATACTCTACGAAGCAGAACCTGGCTGCATAACATCTTTCTCTGGATTTCCAGAAATTGAGTCTTCATTTAATTTAGATTCTTCCTCGATTGGTTCCTCCAATTGTTCAAGATCTTCAACTATAAGTTCTTCGGGCGATACATATCGTTCGACTACAATAGCATCCATCTCCTCCACCCCTAGTTCTAAAAAAGAAAGGTCAGGGTCTAATAAATGTTTATCCTTATCGCTATGTGGTTTCGTCCGAAACACCCAAGTATATAAATCTTCATTTTCATTATTTTCAGAAACCCAAATAGGAGATTCAGGATTTTTATCATAATTGTAGCGGTGAATAAAATAGTGCATAAATTCTCCGAGCTTATATTTAACCGGAACATTCAAAGCAAAGTGGGCATAATCTTCATCTTCTATTTTCTTAGCGATGTAAAAATTAATTTTTATCGGATTTATAACTTCAATGACTGGTACTTCTTTCCCGTATGGATAAGACCAACTTTTCCAGGTTTTTTGGGGAATATCCATATACACATCAAAGGCGGACATTAAAAAAACCGGAGCTATAAATAAAAACAGCCCAACAGCATAAGCGAGTGGAAGTTCAGGTAAGAAGGACCAGTAATGGCTAAGCCCTATCAGCAAAAATCCTAAAAGTCCTAATGACAAGGTAAATCCAAAAATACCTCTCGAATAATACCTTGGTATCCATTCGATAAAACGAACACAACAAAAGGCATGAAGAATACCCAAAGAAAATAATAAGATCATTGTCCAGGTGAATGTAGTATTGGAATATCCTTTCCCACCAAATAAATAGATAAGTCCTCCAAATAGTACGAGCGTTAAAAAGCTATAGACGATCACTACATCATGCTTTGCAAAAAATGATTTGAAAGCACTTTTAGGGTTTGGCTTTTTAATTTTTACTTTCGGCCTTGGCAATGCAGATTTTATTTTTGCTTTCATTATATTTTATTTTTCTATTATCTACAGTTCGTTGTTTTTTGACATAGAGTTTCACAGAGTTTTCATTTTCGTTTTGACCTTGCTTAAATCTCAATTGTATAGCCCAGTCGATGGTTTCCTGTTTCAAAAACGGTTTCTTCAAAAATTAATTCAGATG
>CAYXQH010000862.1:0-2651 GCA_964467425.1 uncultured Saprospiraceae bacterium | reverse complement strand
GGCAGTGTTTTCATATCCATTTTAAAAGTGGATGCAGAATAGGTCTTATTAGGTAATAGTTTATCGATTGCTAAGGTGAATCTCGATCCGTCTTTACTAAAGACTTTGATTCGCATCATTTGCGAGTTCTTTTTATTAATCGTCACCCGCATTTTCGAATATTCTGAATCACTATCTTTTGGCTTGAATTCAATTTGCTGAATCGGTGTTTTTCCTTCGTAAGCTTCATTCATCAACACATAGTAAAAATCGCCTCGTTCATACATTTTTAGAAAGTCCTTAGGGGATAAAAACTCTTCAGACTCCTCCATATCTTCGAAATCGGAAATTTGAACTTGCTTATTTTGCTCCATATAGGTCCAAACTGTAGTACCATTGGTCATTACTCGAAAGCCTGGAAGTGTCAAATGGTATTTTTCTTCAGACTGAATAATTTTTCCTTTTTGAACTTCAGGATCTTCCTCTGGAATCTCAATCGTCAGGGTGAAATCAGCCTCCATTGATTTGTAGGATTCGTACAATTTCTTGGTTTTATCCAAAATGACCTTCGCTTCTGGGTCTGATTTATCTGAATGTAATAATTGCTTAGGAATATCCTGTGCAGCAACTATTCCTGTGAACGCGAGTAAAAAAAGGATGGAAAGTAGATTTTTCATTACTAAATTTTCTCTTTTGACTTATTTTTTAAAAGAAGGTTTATTCTATCTTAAAACGCTAACATTTCCTTAATTGTTGGGGAAAGCAAAGTTAAAGTAATTTTAAATATATCTTGAAACTTCTGCGATTCCTCTTTTCCCGCTAGCCTGAAGACATTCGGGTCTGATGACTCTGACAGTATCAGACTCGTCTGAGCTGGTCTCAGCGGTTTAAAAAAAATACGGCATAGAATAGGTGTAAAAAGTCGTTTTAGCTATAAAATCAGGCTTTTTATCTGATTAATTAAAGTAATTGACGCAAGTTTTAGACTTTTAGATATGATTCCAAGAATACTAGATTTTAGATTACGGCAAATTGGACGGATGCTCAAGGAGATTGGGGCCGTCTATTTTGTGCTATTAATATTGGTATGTTTTGGGTTTTTCATGGGCTTGGTGGATTCTTTGGTAAAAAGCCAGACACCTTTTATGGGGCTAATTGGTGTATTGATTGTCGGATCGATTCACTTTAGCAGAAAAGATGGAAGCTTTCTAAAGAAATTGCAAATCAATCGACCGAAGCTTTATGCTGTAGAATACATTCTATTGACCTTGCCCATTACTTTTGCTTTTTTAGGTGGTCCTAACTTCGGAGCAATTGGGGTGCAGATATTGGGAGTAATACTCCTGGCTTTTCTGCCAAATCCCGAATTAGAAGGCAAGTCTTTTTCAAACACATTGGATTTTAAATTTCTACCGAAAGAAACGTTTGAAGCTCGTAGTTATTTGCGTCGATATATTATACCCATTGCTTTGCTTTATATCGTTGGATTAATTACTGCAAAGTATGTGGCTATGCCATTGCTCGTCATTATTTTGACGGCTTTGTTTTTTACCTCTTTTTTTGATGAAGTAGAAAGCAAACTTTTATTCGAAGCGATTCATTTTAAAAAGGGAATTCTTTGGTCAAAAGTCCGTTCCTATCTTGGCTTGTTTTATCTTTTGTTGTCACCGCATATTATTGTTTTTTTAATCGTGCATACACACTATTGGTATATCCTGCTGGCAGGATTGTTTGTGACTTCAACCGTTATCGTTTTTAATATTTTTTATAAATATGCGAGCTTTAGTCCATATCGAAGACGGGTGTATAATTCGACGGTGAATGCGATTTTTTTTGGTTTTGCAATGGTTCCATTTTTGTATCCGGTGACCTTACTGTATTTGATTTATTATTATAGAAAAGCGAGAAAAAATATTCAATTATATTATGCTGAAAATAACTGATTTAAAAACCTCTTATGGTGGACCTCCAGTTTTGAAAGGGGTAAGTATTGATTTTTTGGAAGGAGAAATTCATGGAGTGCTTGGGATGAACGGGGCTGGAAAGACAACGTTGTTTCGAACGATTTATGGTTTTAAAAAGAAAGAAGCTGGAACCTGTGCATTAAATGGAGAAGGGGTCGATAGTCGATCTATTGCTTTTTTGGAAACGAGTCCTTTTTTTTATTCTTATATGAAAGGAAAAGAGTATCTCGATATTGTTTCCATGGCGAATGCTGATTTCGATTTTGAAAAATGGAATCGTTTATTCGATTTGCCATTAGATGATTTGATCGATACCTATTCGACTGGTATGAAAAAGAAGCTTGCTTTTTTGGGCATCATTTCTTTGGATCGGCCAGTGATGATTTTGGATGAGCCTTTTAGTGGCGTTGATGTAGAAAGTAATGAAAAGATTTTCCAGATTTTAAAACGTATAAAAGAACAAGGGAAAGTGATTATTCTTTCATCACATATTTTAGAATCATTCACAGGAGTTTGCGATAAGATTAGCGTACTTAAAGGTGGTGAAATAGAACATACTTATGCAAAGGATGAATTTCCGACTTTAGAAAGTAAACTCAAAGAAGAAATACGTATCGGGATGGAGAATGTAATGGATGAGTTGTTTTGATTCGGTGTTCGGTTTTGGGCATTAGATATTCGATATTACCGAAAACCGAAAACCGAAAA
>CAYXQH010000861.1:0-2656 GCA_964467425.1 uncultured Saprospiraceae bacterium | reverse complement strand
CGGAGCTAATGGGGGATTTCTATCCGGACTAGGCTGGGTTTCTAATTATGATACACGAGATAAAGTATTTTATCCTTCCAGAGGTGTATATGCAGAAACCGTTTTATTTTTTAATAATGAAATCTTTGGTAGCGATTTTAATTATTCAAAATTTATCTTTGATGGAAGTGTTTACACCAAGAATAAATGGGATCATATTTTAGCGTTCAATTTATATGCAGAACTGACTGAAGGCAATGCTCCATTTAATCAGCTTTCGCTTCTCGGAGGAACAAAACGTATGCGTGGTTATTTTGAAGGTGCTTTGAGGGATAAACAATATTTGACGTTTCAGACAGAGTATCGACTCGATCTGTTTTGGCGAATAGGTGCAGTAGTGTTTGCAGGTGCGGGAGTCGTCGGAGATGATCTTTCAACAATCGAAATCGATAATTTTAAATATACGATTGGATTAGGCTTACGGTTTTTATTAGATAAAAAACAAAAAGTAAACCTTCGTTTGGATGCAGGATATGGACAGAATACTTCTGGATTATATATAACTGTTTCGGAAGCTTTTTAAATTTATGGCTTACATGAAAATAAGTGTAATCATACCAACATTAAATGAATCCGAGAATATCGGAACGTTAATAAAGCGACTTCAAGAAGGCGGCAAAGAGTCTATTGAGGAAATTATTGTAGTGGATGCTGGTAGCGATGATAATACAATGGAGATTGCCCAGCAACAAGGCGCGAAGACTTTAATGAGTCCGCGAAAAGGAAGAGCACCGCAAATGAATTTAGGTGCACAAAAAGCCAAGGGAGATGTTTTGTATTTTGTACATGGAGATACCCTGCCTCCGGCTTGTTATTTGGAATCTATAGAAAAAGCCATTCAGGAAGACTTTCCATTAGGTTGTTTTCGGTATCAATTTAATTCAGATAGAAAATTATTGAAAGTCAATGCATATTTGACTCGATTCAAAATGGCCTGGTGTGGGGGAGGAGATCAAAGTCTTTTTATTAAGAAAACTATTTTTGAAAAAATGAAAGGCTTTCGGGAAGACCATATGATTATGGAAGATTTTGAATTTACCTATCGGGCCAGAAAAAAATATCCATTTAAAGTTATCCAAAAAGATATGCTGGTTTCCGCCAGGAAATACGATGAAAATAGTTACCTCCGTGTCCAGTTCGCTAATTTTGTAGTCTTCAATATGTTCCGTTTGGGCTACTCCCAGGAAGCCCTTTTAAAAACCTACAGAAAGCTGTTGAAAGCTATTAAATATTAGGTGCTCGATCAGCTCGCCGAACCTTACATTTCATTCCAGATTCAACGATCTTGCTTAATTACCCTTTCACCCTTTCACCCTTTCACCCTTTTTTCTCATCGGGATATTCAATTCGAACGTGGTGAATACTTTTTAGCATCTTTTTAAATTCAAAAATACAAATACCTAATTCCTGGAAAGTAATCTCAGAATCAATAAACTGACCAGAAGTGATTTTTCCAGAAACAATCTTATCTACAAATTGATCAATATCCTGTGCAGTAGGATTTTTTAAACTCTTACATGCAGCCTCTATAGAATCCGCCATCATTAAAATAGTCTGTTCTTTCGAGGTAGGTCGAGGACCCGGATACCGAAATAAGCTTTCATCAAAATCATGTTCAGGAGATTCTTTTACTTGTTTTCTATAAAAATACTCCACCCGGGTAGTACCATGATGGGTTCGAATAAAATCAATCAAAACTTCCGGAAGACGAGCTTTCTTGGCCATTTTAACACCCTCGGTCACATGACCAATAATCATCTTGGTACTTTCAAAATTTGAAAGTTGATTATGCGGTGATTCTTCGCCACTTAGATTTTCAATGTAGTATTTCGGGTTTAATGTTTTTCCAATATCATGATACAAAGCTGCAACTTTTACTAATAATTGATTAGCACCAATTCTATCTGCAGCAGCCTCTGCGAGATTCGCGACCTGCAAAGAATGTTGTAAAGTCCCCGGCGCTTTGATCGACAGTTCTTTTAATAAAGGTCGATTCATGTCAGATAATTCCACTAATGTTATAGTTGATGTAAAACCAAATAAACGTTCGAGTAGCGGAATGAGTGGGTAAGCCAATAAAGTCAAAAGAACATTCAAGCCAATCCATATATAGATAGACCAGTCAATGTTGAATAAGGAGCCTTCGTTAATTAAGGAAAGTCCTAAGTACCCGAGTGCATAAGCCCCGAAAATGTAGGCCATCGAAACAAAGAACTTTGCAGAATTACGAACCTCAATATTGGCTAAGATGGCAACGATGCCTGCTAGTATCTGCAGAAAGGTGAATTCATATCCTAAGGAAGATAAAAAACTGGCGATCAAAACCACGACTATATGTGTAAACAAAGCCAGGCGATCATTGAAAAATATTTTAACGACAATCGGGACTATACAAAATGGAATAAGATAGGCACTCAGGCTGCTGTTTTGTTCTACGATATAAACGAGGTAGCTAAAAATGACTAGCCAAAGTAACATGAAAATTAGTCGGCTAAACTTTTCAAATACTTCGACAGCATGATATTTTAAATACATGAGAAATACTCCAACAATCAAACTCGTTAAAAGAAAATAACCAATGAAAACACCCCAATGTGATTTTTTAGAGGTTACCTCT
>CAYXQH010000860.1:0-2664 GCA_964467425.1 uncultured Saprospiraceae bacterium | reverse complement strand
AAGAGGCTTAAGTCTGTTTTTTTAAGGTTTTAAAATAAATTATCAACCTTTTATAGTTCCATCAGACAAATATTGCCTGATGGAATTTCTTTTAAATATGTAAAAATGTAATGTGGAATACCCTAAAAAGGGCGTTTTTTGTCTTTTTTGCGGGTATTTAACAAAAACATAGCCTCGAATCTAATTGTTATTTCATCATTACTCTTAAATTTTTGGTAACTTTATAGACTAATTGATTTTGGAAATGAAAAGAAGCAAAAATAGTTATAGATGTTCCTTTTGTGGTCGGGATAAGACTGAAGCGCTGATTCTGATAGCTGGTATCGACGGCCATATATGTGAAGTTTGTGTAGAGCAAGCCGAAGAAATTATACAAGAGGAACTATATTCAGGTAAAAAAGAAAAAACGACAGACGATTTTTTCCTACCTGATACCGTAACCCCAATGGAGATAAAAACCCATTTGGATGAATACGTGATAGGCCAGGATGAAGCAAAGAAATTTCTTTCTGTTGCCGTTTACAACCATTATAAAAGATTGAGACAGCCTGCCAATGATGATGTAGAAATAGAAAAGTCTAATATTCTATTTGTCGGACGTACTGGTACAGGAAAAACATTATTGGCTAAAACTATCGCCAAGTTTTTGAATGTTCCTTTTTCGATTGTCGATGCTACAGTGTTTACAGAAGCTGGTTATGTCGGAGAGGATGTTGAAAGTATCTTGAGTCGATTATTGCAAGTTTGTGATTATAATGTCGAAGCTGCTCAAAAAGGAATCGTTTATATAGATGAAATCGATAAGATTGCTCGAAAAAGCGACAATCCTTCTATTACCAGAGATGTTTCAGGAGAAGGCGTGCAGCAAGCTATGCTGAAAATGCTGGAAGGCACGGATGTTAATGTTCCTCCACAAGGTGGACGAAAGCATCCAGAGCAAAAAATGGTCAAGGTAAATACCCACAATGTTTTATTTATCTGTGGTGGTGCATTTGATGGTATTGAAAAGAATATAGCACGTCGGGTGAATACGCAGGTCATTGGATTTAATGCTGGAGAGAAGGAGAAAATAGATCGTGAAAATTTACTTCAATATATTTCTCAACAGGATTTAAAATCATATGGATTAATTCCTGAGCTGATTGGTCGTTTACCAGTGTTGACTTATTTGGAGCCGCTAGATTTAGATGCCTTAAAAAGAATTCTAACCGAGCCTCGAAATTGCTTAATTCGACAATACGAACGTTTGTTTGAATTAGAGGGAATTGAATTGACGTTTACAGATGGAGCTAAAGAGTTTATTGCTCAAAAAGCATTGGAGTTTAAACTAGGAGCAAGAGGATTGAGGTCGATTTGCGAAGCTATTATGACAGACGCCATGTTTGAATTACCTTCTCAAAAAGATGTGAAAAGCTTTGAAGTCACTGGAACGTATGCAAAAGAAAAATTGAACCGTTCTAAGCTCAGTAAATTAAAAGTAGCTTAGTACGTTCTATATAAAAATACAAAAGCAAAAGCCGAGTAGGGAAGACCACTCGGCTTTTTTAATGTATGCTTCAATTGGATTATAATTCCTACAATCCTGTAGGTATGTTCTCATTTATTTGATGAAATTATACAGAGTATAATTCTTCATTGTATTAAAAGAAATTATTATGCCAATTTTAGGAATTCAGCGTTTAGGGAGCTAGGAGAAACAAAATGCCCAATAACAAACGTTATTGAGCATTTTTGGAAAATCATAATTTTATTAACTGCTAGTATAGCTATTATCTATGCTTAGGCACTTTCTTTACGGTCAAAAAGCATATTGTACGATTTCTTTAATTGCTTTCGAGCAAAGAAAATTCTACTTTTTACAGTACCCATCGGAAGATCTAATTCCTTTGCAATTTCGTCATAAGAAAATCCTGTATAGTACATTAAAAAAGGAGTCTTAAAACGCTCGTCGATATTGCCAATTAGCTTTTTGATCTCTTTTACATTCATATCAACATCTGTGGAATTCTCCGAGGATTTCTTACCAAAGAAATATCCGCCAACACCTTTTGCTAAAATCGTTTGAAAACGCTTTTGCTTTCTATAGTTGTTGATAAAAGTATTTCGCATAATGGTTTTCAACCAAGCGGTAAAATTAGTACCGACACTAAATTTTTCCTTGTTCTTTAAAGCCAAAAACACGGTGTCCTGATAAAGGTCCTGTGCATCACTATTATTTTTAGTAAGGCTCATCGCAAAAGACAATAATTGATTAGTGCTTATTTGAATGTGCTCCGAAAAATCGAAACGTATATGATTGGTTGGACTCATGATAAATTGATTTATATAGTAAAGAAAAATTATTTTCAAACAGGTCTCTCTTCCATCTTCATGGCTTGGTTTTCCTAAGCTCTGCTGCTGAATTTTTCTAACAGAGCTTAGACTCTGCTTTGTCGTAATCATTATCCGTTGAGTAGTACTACAAATTTACATCATAACAACTGAATTATGCCTAACTAATATTTAAACCATGCTAAATATTAGATGAATTGTCATTATTTTAGGATGAACTGTTATTGGCCTTTAAAACAGAATTCTTATAAGTTTAATTCATTGAAAATGAGATATTTATAATAAAAATTGGAGTGTTGCTTTATTTCAAAATAAAGTTTTATAAACTTACAA
>CAYXQH010000859.1:0-2669 GCA_964467425.1 uncultured Saprospiraceae bacterium | reverse complement strand
TTTAATTGTTAAAAAATAGAATTCCTGAGTTATTAAAAATTAAAACTATGATTTTGGTCATCACGTATCGAGGCCTGACGACCTTTTACATTCCTTCCAGTAAGAGTATTGCAAGGTCAGGATCCTCCATTACTTTTTTCAAAGAAGGATTAGACGCATTGACCAAATCCTGTACAAGAGATAATCTTAGGTCATTTGGAAGAATCGTCATTTTAATAAAGGATTGAATATTCTTGATTTCAAGTGCGCTAAGCTCTTCAGGGCGAAGCGTCAAAAAGTTGACGAGACGTGTACAGAGGGTAGAAAGGATGTCCACGCGCAGGACCTCTTTTTGTACCATGTTTCTGATCGGAATCGCAACCTCCACCTCAAAGCGTTCAGCATTTAAAATGTCTTCAGGACTAATTAGTTCCGACAGGTTTTGCTGGACATAAGCAACAAAAGCAGCAACGGTTTCTTCATCTAGGCAAGAAGATCCGAGCATTTGAATGAGTGCTAAATCTTTCGAAAAGTCTGGAATGTTTTCTATACTTTGAAAAAACTGAACGAGCGATCTTGGTGTACTTTGTTTGCCTACTACGATTTCCGGATAGGTTAAAACAAAATTTATGCAACGTGCATCAATGCCTTCTTTTTCCGCCCATACTGCCCAAACTTTTGCATCAAAATTCATAGTGACATGCATCATGCGGGTAAGCATTGCATCATCCATTGGTGTAACAGAATAATCTCCTCCGTCAGGATTTGCGGTCAATACAATTTGCCAAAAGGCAGGGAGCTTCCAGCTGACGAGTTCATAATTTTGAAGCAATTGCATCATCCCTCTAAGGATTCGATCATCCGCTCTGTTGATATCATCTATGAGTAAAATACCAGGCCCGTTTTCTGTAGGTACCCAATCCGGACTATTGAATACGGTTTGGTTATTTTTGATGCCAGGCATACCAAGCAGGTCACCCATTTCTTCAAACTGCGCAGGAGCGATGTAAGCAAATTTATAATTGTTTTCTAAAGCGATTTGTTCTACTAGAGCTGTTTTTCCAATACCATGTGTTCCCCAAATACAGACAGGAGATTTTTGTTGTCCTTTTTCTTCTGCACGAATATTTGACTGAATAATGTGTTCTGTAAATTGTCGAACCTCTTTGGCATTCGACTCCATTCCATAGAAAATATAATTATGTGCTTGATTAGACATGGTTCATTTTTAATTTTTTACCTGGAAGTGCATTCCATATGCCGACTCCTTTTTTCAGCCCTTCAGAAGTAATGAGCCAAAGTACCGGATAGCGGACGGGCAATGTAGGAGCAGATCCAAATCCGTCTGTAAAATAAATCAAAGCATCGGGATTATGAATTTCATTGGCATATTTTATTGCAGCATCAAAATCTGTGCTGCCACGACCGTGGATGATAGAAGGAGATTGACCTTGATAACTATAGCTCGCTTTAAGTGTGTTGTCACATTCAACTATCTGAATATCAGCGCCTTGTCTCCAAATGAAAAGCACTTCGGAGAAAAAAGTATTCAGGTCTTTGTCTTGCAAACTTCCGGAAGTATCGATGGCAATTAAAAGGCGTTGGCGCTTTTTTACTTTTATTCCTGGCACCGTCGCGTAGCGTTTGGAAGGTCGCCGGATGGTATTTTTAATGATCGTTCTATTTCCAGAATTAGCGAATAATCTCAAGAGCCGTCGCCAATCAAATTGCGGTTGAAAACTTTTCAATATCAAATTCATCTTTTCGGATAATGCCTGGGGAAGGTTTCCAAAATTATCGTAGCGATGATTGACTTTATGAATGTTTTCCTTAATTATTCGGTTGGCCTGATAATCGATAATTTTCCGTTCTCCTTCTTGAGCATGATCGAGATGCTTCCAAAATAGATGCCGCTTGGAAGGTGAGTTTTGTTTTTTTAAAATGGAAGTAAAAAAATCGGGGACAGAAGATGTAGTGAATTGTTCTTTTGTTTTTAAAAATAATTTTAGCTGTTGATAATAATAATCCACATCCTGATAGGCTTCTAATTTTATCCCATACATTGTTTCGAGGTAGCGGAAATTTTCCAAAAGAATTTCATCTTTCGGTAATTGATCGGACTGTATATATTGATTCACCACCAAATCGGCAGCAAGGTTAAATAGTGTCTTGTTGGAATAGTGTTTTTGTTTTATAAAATGCTTGAAGATAATATGGAGTGCTTCATGCTTTAGTAAACCATAACGATGACTTTTATTTAAAGTGCTCCAGTACTGCTCATTGATAAATAATTGAATGCTTTGTTGCTCTAGATGAACGGCAAGTGTATTTGTTCGTTTAGAAAAAGACTTTGGTAAGGTCATCAGGAAATGCCCATAAAACGGCTCGCTTAGTAAAAGCTCTATGCTGGTCTGGCTGATAGATTGAATTGGATTCATAGGACTTAAGTGCATTCTATGGTCTGAAGCTTAAAGATAGAATTCTTTATTGGAATCTTTTTGACTAAAATTAAAATAAGGTATTTATACGGGGGCATGTATGAACATAGTTTCGTATTTTTTAGCTGTAAAATTAATTCTACAACTGGCTTTTAAGCCCCAAAAAAATAATAAAATGAATACTCAATTTACCAATCTCGTCTTTGAAGGCGGAGGTGTCAAAGGCGTAGCTTATGTTGGCGCTTTGCAAGC
>CAYXQH010000858.1:0-2672 GCA_964467425.1 uncultured Saprospiraceae bacterium | reverse complement strand
TTGTGCATTAGTGTAATCTTTATGCATTAGTGCATTTTTACAAAATCTAATTGATCATTTGTAAACCGATTGGCAAAATGTAAGACTAACAAATTCTACATTTGTTTTAATTATTAAAAAATATAATAACCGACTTTATAAACTTTGAAAGGGGGAATTAAACAACATTTTGGTCATCATCCATTTGAATTGTCAACAAATTTATGAAACCTTATCAATTGATTAACAGTAACTTATAACCAACTCCTGATCTATAAAAAGGCATTGACTATTTATCAAAAATCACAATCCAATATTATGCTGAACAAAATTCTAATATTCTCTTCTATAGTATTCCTATTTATATCATTTCAATCTTGTGAACAGGAAGAACGAAATAATTTTACTTCTGATAAACTTCTTAAATTAAAACACGGCCCAGCAGATGAATTTTTTCGTCAAAGAATGGACCCTAATGGAAATTTATCTATTGAAGCTTATATAAAAGGATTAAAAGAGGCTAAATCAAAAAACTCATTGAACGCAAGGTCAATTACAGGATTTGATGATGAATGGACTGTACAAGGACCAGGAAACCTTGGTGGACGTATCAATACCATAGCCGTTAATCCGGACAATGAAAATATAATTTATACTGGTTTTTCACTTGGAGGAGCATTCAAAACCATTGATAAAGGAGAAAACTGGGAGCCCATTTTCGACAATCAATTATTTTCTGCTGTAGGGGACATTACTATAGATCCAAATGATTCAAATACTATTTATTTAGGTACGGGAGATCCAAATATAGGTGCATTTCCCTCTGTAGGGGATGGCTTATACAGGAGTGAAGATGCAGGAGAAACATGGACAAATATCGGCCTTGTTGATCAACGAATCATCTCAAGAGTTATAGTTAATCCAAACAATTCTAATATAATCTTTGCAGCGACAATGGGATTACCCTTCGTAGAAAATAACGAGCGAGGACTGTATCGGTCTATTGACCGTGGACAAACGTGGGAACAAGTTTTATTTATTGATGATTCTGCAGGTGTGATAGATCTTGTAATCAATCCTCAAGACCCAAACATTATGTTTGCCGCTTCATGGGAACGTATAATAAATAATCGGCAGTCTTCTATTTTTGGAGAGAATTGCAATTTGTACAAAACCACAGATGGTGGTGATAATTGGACTGAATTGACAAATGGTCTACCTATAGGGCCATCAGTAGGTAGAATCGGGCTAGCTATATGCGAAAGCCAGCCAAATGTGGTCTATGCACAATATTCAAATGACAACGCCTTATTTGATGGTATTTATCGCTCTAATGATAATGGAGATAGTTGGTTTCAAATACCTACTTCTTCCATAAATGCTTATGGGGGCTTACCTTTAGGGGGCTTTGCATGGTTTTTTGGGCAAATTAGAGTAAGTCCAACTAATCCAGATGACCTCTATTTATTAGGAGTTGAACTTTGGAGAACACAAAATGCTGGACAGACTTGGGATCAAGTAGATTTTTCTACGGGTGATATTACTGTTCACCCAGATAAGCATGATTTAGTCTATCTTTCTGATCAATCTATTTTACTCGGTACCGATGGCGGGATGTATCTATCCAACAATAATAATCTAGTTTGGACTGATATGGAAAACATCCCTACAAGCCAATTCTATAGAGTAGGTTACAACCCTCATCAACCAAATACATACTATGGTGGTAGTCAGGATAATGGTACTTCAAGTGGAAATTCTCAAAACATTAACAATTGGGATCGAATTTTAGGTGGAGACGGGTTTCAGCCTGCCTTTGATACGGAAAATCCTAATAGATATTTTGCAGAAGCCCAAACTGGGTTCATAAGAATAACCTTAGATGGTGGAACTGAATTTTTTAGTGCCACCTACGGAATTGATTTTAATGAAATTAGAAACTGGGATATGCCATATTTCATTAGTGCTCATGATAATAACAAATTATTTACTGGTACTAATAGAGCTTATCGAAGTATAAGCGAAGTTCCCGAATGGACAACCATAAGCCCGGTACTCACAAAAACCCCAAGTGGCCTTCCTCGTCATAGATCAATTAGTACGATAAACGAATCTCCTATAATAGATGATTTGATTTACGTGGGAACATCGGATGGAAATGTATGGTACGCAAACCTAAACGACTCCCCAACATTTATTCTTATTAATAACCAACTTCCTGATCAATATGTAACCGATGTTGCTGGTTCTTATGTTGATCCTAATCGTTTATATGTAACACATTCTGGATATAGAGACAATGACAACTTAGATCGTATTCATCGATCGGACGACATGGGAGCTACTTGGATAGACATTTCTTCTAATCTCCCCGAAGTAGCAATTAATGAAATGCTAATCATTCCTAATACTGAAGACAATGTAATTTTTCTTGCTACAGATGTTGGTGTTTATGGTACCATAGATGCGGGTGAATCCTGGGATAGGTTAGGTACAAATATGACTATTATTCCAGTCTATGATTTAGTTTATAATGAAATAAATAATGAATTGGTAGTTGCTACTTATGGGAGATCTATCCAAACCTATGACCTGAGTAATATTGCCAACCCAGATGTAGAAGTTTCAGTTGCTCAGGTGCAAAATAATTCAATTGAACTACTTAAGGTATTTCCTAATCCTGCAAATGAGCA
>CAYXQH010000857.1:0-2674 GCA_964467425.1 uncultured Saprospiraceae bacterium | reverse complement strand
AATGACTTCCAATAGTAGATAAGAATTGATCTCCAAAGTCCGATTCGAGCTTTCCAATTCATACCTTCTCCAATTTGTTAATCGTATTTTTTACGACTAATAACACAACGATTGTCGCAATCAAACTCGAAACGGGATAGGCTATAAAGATTCCAGCCTGCCCCCAGTATTTATTTCCTAAAGTTGCCATTGGCAGATATAAAACGAAAAGATGCCCGAAGGAAATTACAGCAGCAATCATCGGTTTATTTAGGGTGTCTAAAACAGCATTTCCAATAAAAAAAATTCCATTCAGAAAATAACCTGCAGGAACAATCATGAGATATAAAGCAATGGAATTAATAACCTCTGAATCATCCGTAAATATTCCACCGATTTGATAGCGTAGCAGAAAAATAATTAATGCTGAACCTAAGCCATAAATTATCGAGAATCGTAAACTCAATTTTATACAGGTTCTGATTCTTTGAAAATTTCCGGCGCCGAAATTTTGGCCTACAAAAGGAGCTACTACGATTGACATGGCCATCATAAAAAGTAAGACCAATAAATCTACCCGATATCCAATACCATATGCGGTCACCGCTGCAGTTCCCCAAATCGCTAACATCGAAGTAATCACTCCATTGGCAAATGGCAACATGGTTTTACTAAACGTCACGGGGACGGCTACTTTAATAATTTCATCCCATTTAAAAATCAGAAAAGAGGGCTTGAAGGTGATGTATTTAAAAACAAAGAACAGGGCTAATGTCAAGCCGACGCTTATTGAAATCAAGGATGCTATAGCAGCTCCATTTAATCCAAAAGATGGAATTCCATGCCATCCAAAAATAAGGATCGGATCCAAAATCAAATTGAGCACCACCACCGTAGCCATAATAATCGTCGGAAGTTTTACATCCCCAAAGGCACGCATGACATTCGTACAAGCAACCATAAGGGATAAAAAAACAAATGCCAGATACATATAAAACATATAGGATCGTAATAGATCAACCAAATGTTTTTCAGCGTGGAGGAATTCAAAAATGGAATCATTATAATACAAGCCCATTCCAAAAAGCAAAACGCCGATTACTACGGATAAGTACATCCCTGCAGAACTCACTTTATTAATTTTAACCTGATCATCACTGCCTACTAATTTGGAAAGCACAATCATCAGCGCCGCACCGACACTCAAAAGTAGATTAATACAAAATAAAAGTATGGGCGCAGCAAAACTAACAGCGGCCAATTCATCAGCGCCAATCAATCCAATAAAATACATATCAACCAAAGCCAGAGAGGATAATGCTAGTAATCCAATAAAGATCGTTAAGGTATGTTTGAGCAAATAGCTCGTAATGTTTCCTCTTAGTATCAGCTCGACGTTTTTCATATGCGGGCACAAAGGTAGGAAAAAATCTGCCTTCGGCAGATTAATGAAAGAGCATTTAATTATGGGAGAGGGTTAGAGTTTGAGTTCTGCTTTGAGCTTATTGGAGAGGGAGTTTACGACGATTTCATAGGCATGGTCGATCATTTTTTTAAAATCATCATCTTTAAGGGAGCCGTCCATATAGACAGAATTCCAGTGTTTTTTGCTCTGATGCCAGCCTGGTTGGACAGCACTATATTTTTCGCGCCAATTAAGGGCTAATTCCGGATCACATTTGCAATTAACGAAGGTAAAAGCAGGTTTTAGCTCGTCTTCCATTTTAAACATCTCCACAAAAGTCCAAGAGAAAGCTTTACCGCCTACCTTAAACCACGCAGCCATATCCCCAAAGGGATAGGTTTCTTCCACTCCCTTTTTAGAGAGGCAGTAAATTTTGAATTCTTCAAAGGTCATGGCCCAAATATAACAAACATTATAATTTCAATCAATATTGCATGATGAAATTCGATAACGTTTATGCTTCCATCGCTTCAGAAAGGAAGCTACTGACAGGAATAGAGGCTTTATAATGATCCATCACGATTTTCACGACCTTTTCATCCAGTGCAGTATCTGCCTTCAGATTTGCGCAATAATAAAATTGTTTGTTGGCGATAAGGGGTTGTTCTTCAGCTATTTCTTTAAACTCTTTTGGGATTCGTTTATTTTGCTCTCCCTGAATTGTTCCAAATTTATTGACAAAAGACTTCGCATTAATTAATTTTTTGAAGCCTTTAGGATCGGAAGCAATAGCTTCTCTGATTCCTTGCAATTGATTTTTATCTGGCATGTAAGCACCGCTGTATATCGCAAACTCTTTATGATTGAGCTGAAGATAAATACCTGGTGTCGACATATCCTTTCTTCCACCTTTCGAGATAATACCAGATACTTGTACTTTATAAGGAGACTTGTCTTTGCTAAATCGGACATCCCGATAGATTCGAAATATCGCATCTTTGGGTGTAATAACAATTCTAGGATCAACAGCCTGCATCTTATCAATCATTACTTCGACAAATTTCTCAAATGGCTTTTTCACCTGTTCTTCATAGCGCTTTTTATGTTTTTTAAACCACTCCCGGTCATTATTCTTTTCTAATTCTTTAAAAAATTTTAAAAAGTCTTTTGTAAAATATTGCATTGCAAAATGATTTGATTAGTGCAAAGCTATATTTTTTGTTTTTATTTTCATTGTTCAACACATTAATATTTCATTAAAAAAAACTCGTCTGGATAAGTCCAGACGAG
>CAYXQH010000856.1:0-2674 GCA_964467425.1 uncultured Saprospiraceae bacterium | reverse complement strand
ATAGCGACCAGAGCAAGCGAATCAGTTGTTTGACAAGGATTAGGACAAGTGAGTGTTGAATTTAAGTCAGAAGAGAGATCGAAGGAAGGGGCATTCCATTGGAATTTTAAAGAAAAAGTTAGGAAAAAAAACGCTACTACAATATACGTTACATGGGACTTCATAAAGGGATTATCCTTGAGTGTTCAGTTTCTGTAAATCTTACCTAAATAGAATGCAAATACAAATCCAAAATCTATGATTTGTAGATCAAAAATTCATATAAAGTGAAAGGGGGCTAACGGTTTTTGACAAAAAAGAAAAGCTTTGTTTGATTAAAAACAAGCTTAAAAATATTCTTACGCAATCAGGATGGATAATTCTAGGCTAAAGATACGCTGTTTTTAGGAGTTATGGTAGTTCAAAAAAGGAAAAATCACCTGGGGAAGACAAAAACCTATAAAATATAGTCTTTTTTAACATATTTATTGATTTTATGAGTTTGTGGAGGTATTTATTTCAATTTCTTCTACTTTATTCTTGATATATTTCGTATTTTCGTAATACGGATGAATCAAAAACCGTCCAGCCTGAATAATCCATAGATTTAAAATCTCTAAGAGAACTTTTCCCAATTAATTATTGATAAACAATAGCTTTTCAGATATGCTCTAATAGTGTATTTGCTTAATAGCATTTATGCTGTAATGGAGCTTATTGATTGCTATTACCCCAGTTCCAAAGCTAAATCTCAACCAAAAACTATGGCTAAGGCATACTTATTCCGATTATTGATTTCTGTAATAATTTTAACAAGCTTCTCCATCTATACTGTTTCAGCTCAGGGTTGTGCAGATCCAAATGGAATTATTGAAGTATTAAATACAAATGATGATGGACTGGGCTCCTTACGAGAGGCGATCAATTGCGCTAATGTAACGGCAGGTTCTAATACTATTGTGTTTAATATTCCAGGTTCCGGACCACACATAATATCCATTGGCTCTACTTCTGGCTTTGAGCTCCCTGCTTTATTAGACCCTGCAACTATCATTGATGCTCGGACACAACCGGGATATGCCGGAACACCAATTGTCGCAATTGATGGAGGTAGTAACTCCTGGAGTAATCCAATCAATGCGATATGGATTCGATCCAATTTTTGCGAAGTCTATGGTCTGGAGATTCGGAATTTTCCAGATGACGGAATTGATTTGCGGATTGCAGATAATTGTATCGTTAAAAATAATTACATCCATGATAATGGTTCTGTTATCGATGATTTTCCTGGTGTACCCGGAACGGGGCCATGGGAAGGTTGCGGCATTATCATTCGCGAAGGAAGTAACCTCAATATAATCGCTGCTAATGTTATTGAAAATAATGAGTTCAGTGGAATATTGGTTCGAACAGGAAGTGATAATAATTTAATTGGAGGGCCGACTGCAGCAGATCAAAATCAGATTTCGTTTAATGCCGCAGGTATTATCATTCGAGAAAATCAAAGTGGAATCCGAATCCAGCAAAATGCCTTGCTATGTAATGATACCTTGGGCATTGAATTAGTTGGTAATGCAAATAATTCACAGCAAGCGCCAGTTATTACGAATCTGACTACTAATTTAATTACCGGAACTGGTGACAGTGGAGAATTGATTGAATTATTTATTTCGGATAATTCAAATTGTCCTGGAGCAGTATGTCAAGGAGGTTTTTATATTGGTTCTACAGTTGTTGTCAATGGTAACTGGACATTCAATCCAACTACTCAGGCAGGAGTACCTCTTTTTGGTGGTTATATTATCACGGCGACCGCAACAGATGCTCTGCAAAACACATCCGAATTTACTGCTTGTCAGGTAATTCCGGGGACCTCCGCTTGTACGGAGCAGAATGGAGATATTATAGTGACCAATACCAATGATTCAGGCTCAGGCTCATTAAGAGCTGCAATAGACTGCGCTAATAATACCTTAGGATCAAATACCATTCGGTTTGAAATCCCCGGAGATACTATTCATACTATTTTTGTTGGGGCGGATGCTGATGAAGCTTTACCTCCTCTTCTAGATCCCGCAACTATCATTGATGCAACGACGCAAGATAGTTTTGGACTTAATGGAGATTATCGTCCTCGAATTATTTTAGATGGTAGTCAGGCAACCTGGACGGCTCCTATTAATGCGGTTTGGGTTCGGGCAGATTTTTGTGAAGTTTATGGATTGGAAATTGTAAACTTTCCAGACGATGGAATTGATGTGACCCTGGCAGACTATGTAAAAATCGGAGCGATCAATAAAGGTAACGTCGTGTATAATAATGGAGATGAGATTGATTTTTGGCCAGATGCTCCAGGGACAGGTCCTTGGAACGGCTGTGGCATTGTAATGAAACAAGGAAGTGATTTTTGTGAAGTTGTCGGAAATTATGTGGGGACAGATTATGATCAGGTAGACACTTCAGGAAATGAACATTGTGGAATCGTCATTCAAAATGGAGGCGATAATCACTTCATTTCAAATAATGTAATAGCTCATCATACTATAGGTATTCAAATTAATAATGGTGGTATTCGAAATACCTTGAGTCAAAATAGTTTGTATTGTAATGACTCTATTCCTTTAGTTTTTAATGGAAACGCTAATCTAAACCAAGCTGCACCAGTTATTGACAGTGCTTCGAATGTATACATCTC
>CAYXQH010000855.1:1188-2679 GCA_964467425.1 uncultured Saprospiraceae bacterium | reverse complement strand
CATGGTGCTTTGTACAACGATATGGCAAAAGATGAAGATTTAGCGAATGATTTTGTAAAGCTAGTAAAAGATATTGATCCTACACTTAAAATATTTGCATTGGCACATTCTGTATTGGTGGATACCTGCGAAGCACATGGGATGCGTCCGGTGCATGAAGGATTCGCAGATAGAAGATATGAGAAAAGAACCCAACTCCGAAGTCGTCAGTTTGAGGATGCTGTTATTCATGATCAGCAAGAAGTCTTGACACAGATCGAGTCCTTTTTAAGTGGGAAAGTGGAACTGGTAAATAATGAAAGCTGCCCAATACAGGTAGAAACGATTTGCTTGCATAGTGATACAAAAGGAGCCGTCGTCTTAAGCCAGGCTATTTATAATTTTTTAAAAGAAAAAAAAGTAAACATCGCTGCTTCGGTTATTTCGAAAATAAGCATTCAAAATTTCAATAATGATTTTTTGATTTTAAAACCAGCGAATATTTCTGAAACAGCAAAAATTGGAAAAGCTATTTTTAAAAAGAATTTTGATTTTGTAGAAGAAGTGATTGCGACAGAAGTTGAAATTTGTATAAAATTAAATACCGCATTTGACTCCTCAAAAATTGAGCTTTTAAAAAAGGTGGAACAGGAAGCGAATAGAGAAGGAAAGTTGTTCCAACTTCCGGTTTACTTTAGCGATCATAATGATTGGAAGGAAGTTAAACAAACCACAGGTTTAGATAGAAGCGAGATCATTTCAAAAATGATAACTACAGAGTTTTCGATTGCCATGTTCGGATTCTTGCCAGGCTTTATTTATATGGATGGCTTAGCCCCATCTTTGCATGTTCCAAGAAAAACAACACCTTCCAAATATGTGAAAGCGAATTCTTTAGCGATTGGCGGAAAGTACTTAGGCTTGTATTCATTGGATAGCCCTGGCGGTTGGCATGTTATTGGACAAGTGCCTTTTTCGGTTTTAGAACTTGAAAAATTACCACCCGTAGCTTTTAATCCAGGCGATAAAATTAAATTAAAAGCTATTGATGAAAAGGAGTATGAAAAATTAAGACGGTTAAAACTTAACCCTCTTTAAAATCTTGGAGCTCTTTAACCTTAAAAAAATGTCTAGCATAGAAATTATAAAACCAGGTTTGATGACCAGTATTCAGGATTTGGGTCGGAAAGGATTAGCCTATTATGCGATTCCTAATTCGGGAGTGATGGATGAGAATGCAGCTAAGATTGCCTTATTGCTTTTAAATAAACATGAAAACGCTCCGCTTATTGAATGTACCTCTAAAGCACCTCATATTTTATTTCGACTGTCTTGTCAAATCGCTATTACCGGCGCTGATTTTAATTGGACCCTCAATGATCAGGTGATTCAGCGAAATACAATTATTGATATTAAAAAAGAAGATGTTCTCAAAGGTCAGTTTGCTAAGAAAGGATGGAGAGGATATATTGCGCTAAGTCAGGATTTCAAATTGGATAAAATTTACAACTC
>CAYXQH010000855.1:0-1088 GCA_964467425.1 uncultured Saprospiraceae bacterium | reverse complement strand
GTACCCGTTTTGCCAGGCTTCATTCAGTTGCCGCCAAGTGGTTTGCCTATTGTTGTGTTGCAAGATGGACAAACGACAGGAGGTTATCCACGGATCGCTTATATTCAAAAGCAGTTTTTGTCGGTATTAAATCAATTACCCTTGGGTAGTAAGGTGAAATTTAAATTAGACTGATTGTCTTGATAAAAAACATTTTTCTATCTTCATGATAAGGCTTTATTGTAAAATTATTGATCGAACAAATAAAGATTTAAAAAACACAAACAAATGCGTGTAAAGAATCCTCCCGGAATTGAAAAAATGATAAACTACCCTTCTTTTGATACGGTAGAAGAAAAGCGATTTTATTTAAAAAGAATGTTAGCTGGAGCATTTCGGATTTTTGGAAAATTCGGCTTTTCGGAAGGTGTGGCTGGGCATATCACTTGTAGGGATCCTGAATTTCCGCATTGTTTTTGGGTGAATCCTTTTGGGGTATCTTTTCGACAAATAAAAATGTCTGACCTAATCCTGGTTAATGAAGACGGAAAGATCGTAGCTGGAAAACATAAAAACCTAAACGGAGCAGCATTCGCTATTCATGCTGCGATTCATAAAGCAAGACCTGATGTTGTTGCAGCAGCACACTCTCATAGTTTATATGGAAAAACATTTTCTACCTTTGGAAAATTGCTAGACCCAATTACACAAGACTCCTGTATCTTTTATGAAGACCATGGATTATTTGATGACTATAGTGGTGTTGTTTTAGACCTTAGCGAAGGAGAACGGATTGGAAAAGCACTCGAAGATAAAAAAGCAGTGATCCTTCAAAATCACGGATTGCTAACTGTCGGTCATAGCATAGAAGAATGTATTTTTTGGTTTGTCACGATGGAACGAACTTGCCAATCTCAAATTCTTGCAGAATCCACTGGAAATAAAATCATCAAGATTGATCATGAGACAGCTTTAAAGACTAGAAATTATGAAGTAGGTTTTCCATTAGCTGGATACTTCAGTTTTCAACCGATGTGGCAAGATGTTGTAAAAGGAGAGCCTGATTTTATGGATATCACAGCGCCGGAAGGAGCATTGGTTTTATAAAA
>CAYXQH010000854.1:0-2687 GCA_964467425.1 uncultured Saprospiraceae bacterium | reverse complement strand
AAGGTAAAAGTTTTCAAAACGAGAAGTATATAAATCTTAATCTAAATCTGATATTTTTTTCAAAAGTTTTTGGCGATCGATCTCATAAGTTTTTTCTTTTGCTTTAAATTCAGCTCTGCGTCTGGAATAATTTGAACCTTGAACTAAGCCTACAATTATCAATACCACAAACCCAATCCCCATAATAACAGGCATAATTTCGAAAATTGGAGGTTTGGGCATATGGTGGCTAGGACCTTCTATCGAGTTATAAAAAATTAAAAATATTATAAGCGATAAACCTCCCATTATTGTCAAAAGATAAGGAGATTGTGATTTATTCTTCTGTTTTAAATCTTGATAATTTCCTTCTATTTCCTTTTCCCAATCTCGGTCTAATCGGGCAATCTGTTTTTCCAATAATAATTTATCGGAGGTATCTAAAATAGCATCCGTATTCTCTTTGATCTCATCCAATACTTCTGTAAAAATGGCATTTCCTGATTTTTTCAGAGCCAGGGAACTTCCGCAAAAGGAACAGTTAAAAAATTTAGTTTTCTCATTCACCTGCAGATCAGAGCTGCAGCTATTACATTTCAGTGAAATGATTTCCATTAAAGCGTGTTTAGTTAAATAATCTTATTCTTCTTCGTTCATCGTAGCTATTATTTCGATTAGTGTATAGAGACTCAAAACGAAACTAATAATTAAACAAAAGACATTACCATCATATAAAACATTAAAAATAGTGAGTCCTACGAATATTACCATTAAAAATTCCATTACCCATATATACCAAATAGACTGTTCTTTTCTTTCAACATTGGAATTAGGTTTTGGTCTGCTCCTCGATTTATTTAAAAGCAATTTTTCATTTTCTCCTGGCAGTTTTAATTTTAATTCATCTTCAATGGTAGGTTTATATTGTAAATCCCCATCAATTAATGAGGTCGCGTAATTCAATCCGGATTTTTCTACTTGCAAAACGCTTGCACAAATAGAGCAAGTTAGATGAGAAATCACTTTTTCCATTTTTAAAGCAGATCCACAACCGTCGCAAATCACTTTCTGCATCATCATTTTAGGTTTGATTCTTAAAGAAAATATTCCTTTTATTAAAAATATGCGATTTAGTCAGATAAATGTAATAAAAAAATCGACTGACGTCTATCTCTTGTTAATTCTAAAAACAGCCTATACATGGCATTTAGAATGGAACATTAATCACTATATTTGCGAATAATTAGTAATATTTGCCTAAGATTTATAAAAATCGATTAAAAAGGTTCTTTTTCAGGAAACGACAAGCACCGAATGAGCAAGAAAAAATCCAAAAGTCCAGCACCAAAGAAAGTAATTAAACATAATTATAAGGGTTCTTTATCCCTTGTTATCCCTTGTTATAATGAGAGCAAACGAGTAAGCAATCTTTTAAAGACGCTAAAAAGCTTCGATAAGCAATGGGAAAACCCTTTACAAATCGTTATTGTTGATGATGGGAGTAGTGATGATACGGTAGCTAAAATAGAAGGCTCATTTAATGGTGCTTTTGGCGGAAAAACAACTTTTGATTTCGTAAAACTTGGGCAAAACCAAGGTAAAGGTGCGGCTTTAAAAGCTGGTGTTGAAAAAAGTACTGGAGATCAGATTTTAACGCTAGATGCAGATATGGCAGCAGCACCTTCGGAGCTCGGTGCATGGTTGAAGGAACTTCCAGGCAAAACGTTCTCGGATCAGGAAATTTTAATTGGCTCCCGCGAGCATGAAAGCTCAAAAGTGAAAGGGCAACCGCTTCGACGCTTTGCAGGATTGGTCTATAATTTTATCATCCAACTTTTCACGAATCTCAATCTGACCGATACCCAATGCGGATTCAAACTCTATCCAAATCAGATTGCCAAAAATCTTTTCGGACAACTCAAAACGAAAGGATGGGCACACGATATCGAACTATTGAATCAGGCTAAATTTGAAGGTGTTCCAATTAATCCGATGCCTGTAAAATGGACACATCAGGAAGATTCTAAAATTTCTCTGGTTTCTGATAGTTTTAAAATGCTATTTTCAACCATTGGGATTTCTATTCGACAAAACTTGAACTGGTTTTTAATCAAGCCGATTAAAGATTTAAAAAATGGTATTCCTGCTATTGGTGAACCCAGCTGGTATCGCTTTCTATTTGCAGCTACGACCATTCTTTTATTTTTTCTAATGCCTTATTTGAGTTTTGATTTTGGAATTTCAGGTGATGAACATGTTCAAAAAGAATATGGAGAATTGATCCTCAAACATTTTGAAACGGACGGAGAGTATAAAAATAGTAAAGGAGAAAATGCGCTTGAGTTTAGAAACCTTTATTATTATGGTGGACTATTTGATTATTCTGCAGCTTGGCTCAATGAGCATGTTGGTGGATTAGATCAATATGAAATGCGTCACTTACTCAATGCCTTTGTTGGCTTTCTGATGATTCTCTTTACTGGCTTATTAGCAAAAGAAGTCAGTGGCAGTTGGCGCATCGCTTTTTTTGCGCTGATATTCATGGTTTTCTCTCCGAGGATTTTTGGACATAGCATGAATAATCCCAAAGACATTCCTTTTGCAGCAGCCTATGTTTTCACCTTATTACATCTCATTCGATTTTTAAAACAACTCCCCAGACCGGGAGTCAAAACAATATTGATGCTGATCATCGGGATTGCCGCATC
>CAYXQH010000853.1:0-2689 GCA_964467425.1 uncultured Saprospiraceae bacterium | reverse complement strand
GGAATCTCTTTGAGTGCCTCAAAAGATTCTTTGAGGTCGGTTCCTTGTTGATCCTTAATTGAACGTAATGCCATTAGTAAAAAAACGGACAGTTGGTTTAAAAAGTTCGAAGGTCGGAAAATTTATGTAGACGATCGAATTGTGCTCGATTTTGAACCAAAAAAAACGGCTGAACTCCGAAGAGTTCAGCCGTTATATCGATAATCAATTTATTTTTGATTAGTAAGTTTGCAACGAGCTATTGTAGAGTTTTCCTACAACTAACTTCGTAGATACTGGGTCATTATTCTCAGAAAGAACAATTACAGAGTATACTCCGTTGTTTAATCCTTCCAATTGTAATTGAACATTTGATAAGTCATCAACATCGTTGAATTTGAATGTTTTAACAACCTTTCCAAATTGACTTAAAACCAATACATTGATATCTCCCTTGTTGAACCCATTCATTTTAAGACTTACATTTGTCTCTGCTGGATTAGGGAAAACGCTTACTTCAGCACTTGGTGCTGCTAAACCGTCTCTGTCATTGATTTCAACCTTTTCAAATATTCTACAGATCTCATCCCATTCAGCATCATAAGTTACGATGCTTACGTAGTAGGATCCTTCTTGCTCAAAAGTATAATCAACAAAAGTTCCTTCACAGTTTCCATCCCAACTATCACATTGGAAAAGGATTCTAAAATCATTATCAACAACTCTAACACCAGTGAAAGCATTTGTTAATCCATCAATATTTACTGTTCTGCCAGATACATTAACTGATGCCTCACAAACATCTGAATTTGAAGGAGGAGGAAGCATGCTACATGGAGTAGTTGGTGGTGTTACAGTAATAGTAGTTGTACAAGATGGCTTATCATGGTCGATAACTGTAAAAGTCAAAGTTGCACCATTCCCAACAGGAACACCTGTAACCGTTGCAGTAGAACCATTTGGAGCCGTCATAACATTTGTACCAAGCACATCAAATCCCCAAGCACCACCATTTGTAGTAGATGCAGTTACATCAAAAGAGAAGGTACCAGCACCATCACATCTTACGTTAGATGCAGTTGCGTTGATAACACAATCAAAAGGATCTGGTGGAGGATTTCCAACAATAATTGTTTCAAATACATCACAAACTTTGCTTCCGAATCCAGCAGTATAAGTTTGAACATGTACAAAGTATCTGCCATCAGCAGGGAATGTGTAAGTTACAACCCCAGGTAAAGCAGTACCGCTAAAATCATCTATTTGGAATAAAACGCCTCCGTTTACATCAAATACTGTAATTGAATTCAATGCATCGTTTGCACCAGCAACTGATACCGTATTTCCATTAACTGTTATAACAGCATCACAACCAGGCGTGTTAGGCGGTGGAGGATTGTTACAAATTTCTCTTGTAACTTGGATACCATTAGATAAGTCAAAACAGCCTTGAAGGTTGTTAATGTTACCGCCTCCAGTTAAGCCAGCTAATCCGTTGTCATATGCGATATAATAAACAAAGCAAACGCCAACACCAGCCGCATCAAAATCAGGAGCAGTGAATGAAGGTGGTAAACCTAAAATATTACCAACATCATCAGTTACTACCCAACCTCTATTATCACCAAAACCTCCAGATAAAGTGATTCCGTTAGCAGGAATATTATCTGCAACACCATCTACACAGAAGTTGAAAGGACCACCTGTTAAAGTTCCACCGTTTGCCGTAGGACAGTTAGATGGTGGAGGTGGAGGATTATTACAAATTTCTCTTGTAACTTGAATACCGTTAGATAAATCAAAACATCCCGTAAGGTTGTTAATGTTTCCGCCTCCAGTTAGGCCAACTAATCCATTATCATATGAAATATAATAGACAAAGCAAACACCAACACCAGCAGCATCAAAGTCAGGAGCTGTAAATGAAGGTGGTAATCCTAAAATATTACCTATATCATCCGTTACTACCCAACCGCTATTGGCACCAAAACCACCTGCTAAAGAAATTCCATTAGCAGGAATGTTATCAGGAGTACCATCAACACAGAAGTTGAAAGGACCACCTGTTAAAGTTCCACCGTTTGCCGTAGGACAGGTTTGTCCAGAAGGACATACTTCTCTCGTAACTTGAATCCCGTTAGATAAATCAAAGCAACCTTGAAGGTCATCAATGTTAGCACCACCTGTTAGTCCCATTAAACCAGGTTCATAGGCGATGTAATAAACAAAACAAACACCAACACCAGCAGCATCAAAATCAGGAGCAGTAAATGAAGGTGGTAAACCTAAGATATTACCAGCATCATCCGTTACTATCCAACCACGGTTGGTACCAGAACCACCTGATACATTAATTCCACCTGCTGGAATATTATCAGCAACTCCATCAACACAGAAATTGAAAGGACCACCTGTTAAAGTTCCTCCATCAGCATCACATGCTGGAGTGACACAACCGATAACTGAAATTTCATCAATATCCCAAACCGCAAAACCAACTGGTGAATTTGCTTGACGACAGTACCCAAGGATTTCGAAAGTAAAAGTAGCTGATTCATCAGTCATGAAATCCATGTTACCTGAAAAATCAAATTCTTCAAGAGAATAAGTTGGAGTAGTCGCAAGTTCGATTTGTCTGAAAATTTCATTTCCATTTCTCAATACACGAATACCGTATAATGAAGGAGGATCATTATCTCCAGTTGCACCA
>CAYXQH010000852.1:0-2702 GCA_964467425.1 uncultured Saprospiraceae bacterium | reverse complement strand
GCTATGCACAAGACCAAATCAAAATCTATGGACTTGTTTTAGATAAAGAAACTAAAGAGCCAATCCCTTATGCACATATCGGTTTGCCCAAACAGGGTCTTGGGACGACTTCTGGTCGAAATGGTTATTTCGAATTGAAAGTGCCTGCGAAGTTTAAAAAAGAGAAGATGACAGTTTCTTTTATGGGTTACAAAACTTATGAAAAGACAGTGGAGAATATCAACAGTCCATTTGATCTTTATTTAGAAAAAGCAACACTCGAACTAGGAGAAATTATAGTAGCAGATGAAGCGGCTATTGAAAATATCATTCGGAAAGCAGTTAAAAACATACCTAAAAATTATACGACCTACCCAACTACGATGCTAGGCTTTTATCGGGAAGCCAAAACAGACGATAGCCTTCAATATATTTATTTAGCAGAAGGTGTTTTAAATATTTATAAGCACAGTTATAAAAAATCCAAAGAAGGATATGTCAGTTTAGAACAAGGTCGTCGGATTAATTTGAAAAATCCAATGGATACCATCGTTCGTGGTGGATTGACTTCTGGACACATGGCAGCACATCGTTTTGATTTTGTTCAAAATAGAGAAGACTTTATTAATGAAAAATACTTTCCGGTGTACAAATATTGGATCGAAAGTATCACCTCCTATAATGGTCGACCGGTTTATATTATAGGATTTGGGGAAGACCCCAACGGAGGTACTATTGAAACTACAGCATCAGGATCTGGAACGGGGCTTAATGATGGAGGTATTCTAGGGATATTTTTAAAAAAGAAACGAATAATAAAAGAAGGTGCAAGAATGACTGGACGAGTGTTTATTGATAAAGAATCCTATGCCTTTATAAAAGCAGAATTTCAAATCACTAAAAAAGGATTGAAAAAAAATAATGATTATCCGCTTTATGCTGGAAGCTGGAATAAAAATACCTACGTAGTTAATTATCGTCAACTAGGAGATAAATGGTTTTTTAGTGATGCGACACGTGAGGGGATTTTAAGAGGGGGCAATCGATATAGTAACGAAGTAAAAATTACGGAGATCAATCCGAAGAAATCCGGTCAGCTTCCTTACCTCGATCGAATTGGGAGAGGAGCGGCATTCTCGCGTATGACAGGAAAATACGACCCAAATTTCTGGGCAAACTATAATACGACTCCGTTGAATGAAGAATTGGCAGAGTCCGTTCAGCAATTAGAAAATGCGATCAAAGCGCAGGAAGCTTTTGATACGCAAAATATGATGAAACTACAAAGACAGAGAGATTCGCTTTATGTGGTGGAATTAGAAAAACGAAAATTAGAGGAGCGCGTAGAAAGTGGCATGACCATGGATGATTTAAAAAATATTGATTTAGATTCTATAGGAGGTATTGATCTGGATTCAGAAGAAGTAAGAGAAATTTTAAAAGCGCGAAACAATGTTCGCCGCCAACAGCGAGGTTACGATCGAGTAAAGATTCACCTTGGTTTAGGGACGCATTTAGTGCAGTCGAAAATAGACCAGCTAGGAGTAACCATTCTTTCCGATGATGATGCACCAGAAACAGTAGTTTCACTGCAAGAGGATATTGCTAACCGTGATTTTGAAATCATAGGACATTGGGATGCAGATGTTTTTTTTAGAAAAAATTTCTTTGTTCGCTTTGGGTCCAGCTTTGATTTTTACAATAGCATTTACAAAGAAAGAACACTAGGTTTTGGTACAGAACTGAATTTATCAAAACAACGTCCTTTTTTCATTAAAGTGATTGCACAATATGGACAGCTTAGATATGCTCGAAAACTCGGAGAGGTTGATAATGATTTTGGAAAATTCGAGTTTGATAATAAAAAATATAATGCTAAAAAGCTGAATGTATACTACGGTAATCGAACACATAACCTAAAAGTTTCCGCGGAAATGGCTATAGAGATAAATCCAAGCCGAGAGTTTTATGTTCGAGGTTCTTATATACTTCCTTTTTCTAAACGTCAGGAAGTATGGCTTAAAGAACGTCGGCAGCTTTTCAATCGCAAACGCCGCGATAATATCGATGAATCCTATATTCAGGTGACCCAAAATGGATTACCCTTCGATGATAATATCATTAATGAACCGACCTTGTCCTTCGCAGTAGGTATGCTATTTAAATAATGGAAGACGATAGAAATTTCAAATAAATTGAATATTGGATATTGATTATTCAATATTCAATATTCTTTATGCTTACCTTTGCCCCATGACCTTTCATGATTTAAATCTGAATAAACCACTGCTCAATGCATTGGATGATATGGGCCTTGAAACGCCTACGCCTATTCAAGTGAAATCTTTTTCGACGATTATGTCAGGAAGAGATGTGATAGGTGTTGCTCAGACAGGGACTGGAAAGACCTATGCTTACCTTTTACCTTTGTTGAAGTTTCATAAATTTTCAAAAGAAAAACATCCAAGAGTGCTCATTTTGGTGCCTACCAGAGAGTTAGTATTGCAAGTGGTGGAAGAAGCACAAAAACTCTCGGAATACATTTCTATAAGAATTGTTGGGGTCTATGGAGGAACAAATATAAATACGCAGCGATTGATCGTTGAAGAAGGCGTAGATATGTTAGTAGCGACACCTGGACGATTATATGATATTGCAATGTCAGGCTCACTTCGCCTTAAAAATGTAAAGAAATTAGTCATAGATGAGGTGGATCAAATGTT
>CAYXQH010000851.1:0-2709 GCA_964467425.1 uncultured Saprospiraceae bacterium | reverse complement strand
AAATCACAGCCTCTGGCTGAAAATCCGTCAAGCCACCATGCAACAAAATAGTAAAGGCATAGAGCAAAAAGATAAAAACAAACCAAGCCAGTATTTTAAAAAAACGTTTTATCATAAAAAATTACATTTAAGAAAACTTCTGTATTCATTTTCGCCTGTCTGATGACTTCGATAGTCGTATCAGACTCGTCGGAGACGCGAACTATCATTTCCTGATTTTAATCAGGACTATTACTTTTAACCGAAGGTTAAACCATCATTTCCATTCCACCGGAGGCGAATGGACCATTATTCGACTACAGATCACCTAAAATCCTAACACCTCTTTCATTGAAAAACAACCCTGTTTTCCTATAATCCATTCCGCAGCTTGAATTGCACCACGTGCAAAACCTTCCCTGGAATGTGCAACATGTTTTATTTCAATTTGATCAATTGCCGAATCATAATAGATACTATGTGTTCCGGGCACATGATCTATTCGTTTGCTGATAATGGAGAGTTGATCATCCGTTTGATTTTCTGTATTTATCCAGGATGTTTTTTGATCTACGTCCTCGAGTATTCCTTCTGCAAGTGTGATTGCCGTTCCGCTTGGTGCGTCTAGTTTTTGAGTATGGTGAATTTCTTCTAGGCTTGGGGAATATTGTTTTTGATGATTCATCATTTTTGCTAAAAATTGATTTAACGCGAAAAACATATTTACACCTATGCTAAAATTAGAAGCGTATAAAAAGGCGCCTTGTTGTTCATTGCAGAAAGAATCTAATTCTTCTTTGCGATCTAACCATCCGGTTGTCCCGGAAATGACGGGTATACCTGCCTGAATACACTTGGATAGGTTGTCATAAGCAACTTCCGGCCTTGAAAATTCAATAGCAACATCAGCCTGCTTTAAATTAGAATTTGTAAAATCAGCTAAGTTGTGTTGATCAATTTTTAAAACAATTTCATGACCCATATTCGTGGCTAATTGATCAATCATTTGCCCCATCTTACCATAACCAATTAATGCTATCTTCATTGGTGATTAATTTAGGATTTGAAATTTTAATATTTTGCTCGCCCAAATGTAAATGGAAAAAGCTAAAATCTACTATCATTCAAAAAAAAATGCCACCGCAATAAATCACGATGGCATTTTTACATTTATAAATAGTTCTAACTAACTTCTATTGATTGAGGAATAATTGTTTTGAGTTTTTCAATAACAAAGTCTACTTCCTCTTTAGTGTTATAGTGAGAAAAAGAAAAACGAATAGTCTTTCTTCCTGCTTTAGCATTTGTTGCTTTCATTACATGAGAGCCTGTTTCAGCTCCGCTGCTACATGCTGAACCTCCAGATGCACTTATTCCAGAAATATCAAGGCTTAGCAACAACATTTCTGATTTTGGAGAAGGTGGAAAAGACACACTTAAAACAGTATATAATCGATGACCATCAAAGTCGCCATTAAATTGAATGTCTTCAAAATTTTCAGTCAATTTTTCAGCCATATAATTTCGGATGCCTTCGATATATTGCTTTCGTTCTTCAAGGTGGTCTGTTGACATTTGAAGGGCTTTTGCCAATCCAACAATACCATAAACATTTTCTGTCCCGCCTCTCATATTTCTTTCTTGTGATCCTCCATCAATAAATGGTTTGATAGCAACATCTCCATTGATATAAACAAAGCCTACTCCTTTTGGACCATGAAATTTGTGTGCTGCTCCGGATAAGAAATGAATTTTCGTTTTATCAACATCCATTGGAAAATGACCAACGGTTTGAACCGTGTCTGAGTGAAAATAAGCAGAATACATATCGCAAATTTTCGAAATTTTGTTCAGATCAACCATTGTTCCGATTTCATTATTAGCATGCATTAAGGTAACGAGGGTAGGAGCGGCGCTACTTGCTAATAATTCTTCTAATTGTTCTGATGAAGTTTTTCCTTTATTACAAACATCCAAATATACTACATCGATATTGTGATGCTTTTCAAGGTATTCTAAGGTGTGTAATATACAATGATGTTCCGTAGGTGAGGAGATAATTCTTTGAATACCTAAGTCTCTAACAGCGCATTTTAAAGCCATATTGTTAGATTCTGTACCTCCAGAGGTAAAGAAAATTTCACCAATAGAAGCTCCAATACAATTTGCTACTGCCTTTCTTGCTTCTTCGATTGCAGCACGTACTTTCCGACCATCAGCATGAATGGAAGATGGATTACCATAATGATCTTTAAGACAAGCCGTCATTACTTCAATGACTTCCTCACTGATTGGCGTTGTCGCTGCGTTATCAAAATACACTCTCATAATATGAACGTTTATTCATACAAAAATAAAAAATCCTTTTAATTAAAGTACTAAAAAGGAGTGTCGTTTTACAGCAATTGCATATAAAAAAATAAGGTATTCTGATTCTTAAGGGAACAAGAATAGCAGGAAATCAGCAAAAAAAAGGTGTTTAACGCTTAAAAAACTTGATAAAAGCGCATTTTTAGATTAATCCACTACAGCATTAGTCAGAATATTTTTAATATCTGTTTTTATTTTGTCTGCTAGATTATTAGCGGTGACCTCAGAGTCACTTTCTGCATAAATACGAATAATCGGCTCGGTATTAGACTTTCTAAGATGTACCCAGTTGCTATCAAATTCAATTTTCAGTCCGTCAATGGTATTCATAGGTTGATTAGACTATTTTTCTTTTAAACC
>CAYXQH010000850.1:0-2710 GCA_964467425.1 uncultured Saprospiraceae bacterium | reverse complement strand
ATTTTATACAATATCGCATCTTGCAATTTAGATCTTGCTGCCTATGACGAAGCCAAATATTGTCTCGATAGATCACTAAATATATTTAGTCTTCTAGACTCTGTTTCTATTCAACTCGGAGACACGTATATGCTAACAGGTATTTATTATGATTATATGGGAGAATACGATAAAGCCTTGGCTTATTACGATTTGACAAAATCTATTTATCTAAAGCTTTTCCCGCCCAATAATTATAGATTTGGTTACCTATATAACAATATGGGGATTTGTATTTATTTTCAAGGGGATATTGAACGAGCACTTTCTTTTTTTAAGAAAACGTTAGCAATAACAACTGAAAATTTTGGTGAAAGCGATGATGTTATTTCAAAAGAATTAAATAATACTAGTTTTTGTTATTCAGCACTTGGAAAAACTCAAAAGTCTAAGGAAACATTAGATAGATCTTGGGAAATAGCAAACCAGAATAATTTTCTTAATTCGCCTAGTGGCGCAAGAATATATCATGCCTTAGCTCTTGCCTACTTTGAAATGGAGGATTATGAAAAATCCTTAATAAATTTTGAGAAAGCACTTTCTATTCGGTTAAAACACCTTCCTGAATTTCATGATGAGGTTGCTTCAAATTATTTTATGATGGCGAATGTGTTTGAAAAACAAGAAAAAACACAAGAAGCAAAAAAGTATTTTCAAAAAGCATTGACTATTAATACTAAAATTTTTGGTGCCGATCATGTGGAGATAGCTCTTTTACACACGAATATTGGATCTATTTTGCTAAAAGAAAAACAATTGACTTTTGCACTTGAACATTTAAATAAAGCCTTAGCAATTTATAGGTATGATGATTATATTCGTCCATCAAAAAAAGATAATTTTAATATAAATATTTTGAAAGCGCTGGATATAAAAGCTCAAATTACAACAGAGCTTTGGCGACAAGAAAAAAATATTTTACAACTCAAAAAGGCCGATCGTTTATACACTGATTTAATCTATATTTTAAACAAATTTCGGAAAGATTTTAAAGAAGAACTCTCCAAAGAAATACTGGCAGAAGATTTCTTTCATATATTCGATGATGCTATAGAAGTAAGTTATTTGCTTTTTGAAAAAACCAAAAAACAATATCACCTGGAGGAAGCTTTTGAACGTTGTGAGTATAGTAGTAGCTTTGTTTTATTAGAAGAACGACGAAATGCAAGGGCAAAAAACATAGCTGAAATACCAGACAGTATTTTACAAATAGAACAAAATTTAAAACTAGATATTGCTTTTTTAGAAAAGAAAAAAAGAGCGGAAAGCCAGCAGGAAGAACCAAATCAGACCAAAATAATGCAGTTGGAAAGCCAGGTTTTTGATTTAAAAGAATCCTTGTATAACCAAGTAAAGAAAACCGAAAAAGATTTCCCCAGATACTACAGTCATAAATATAATTTAAGCCCTGTCAATATCCCAGATATTCAAAGCAAAACGTTGAGCCTAAATCAAGCACTCGTAGAGTATTTTGTCGGAGAAGAAAATATTTTCGTGTTCATCATTACTAAAGATACTTTAGTCGTTGAAAAAATCGAAAAAACATTCCCTTTAGAAACATGGGTCGAAGAGCTCAGGAAAAACATTACTAAGTTTCAATTCCCTTTCAACTTAGCTGACGACTATCATGAAAAATTAGTGGAATACTCCGAAGGTTTATATTGGGAAACTGTTTCCCCGGTGGAGCATCACTTTAAACAAAGAATTACTATTGTCCCGGGAGGACCACTTGCCGAACTTCCATTCGAGTGTTTTATAAAAAAAACAGGCACTAATAGTACAGACTATAAAGAACATCAATACCTTGCTCATGACTATGCTATTAGTTATTCATATTCCGGAAGTCTATTAAACGAAATGGTCAACAACTCTACAGAAAAATCTTCCCGTAATAGCATCGCTTTTGCTCCTACTTTTCATGAATTTGGCAAATCAAATAATCTTAGAAATTTATTACTGCTGCCACTTGAACATAATGTTTCTGAAGTGGAAGATATTTCAAAAATAATGGGCGCCAAATCTGTCATTGGCGAAAAAGCAACCAAAGATTTTTTTGTTGAACAGGCTCAAAAGCATAGCATAATTCACTTTGCTTCCCATGCTAAAGCAGATAAAAAAGATAGTAACTTTAGCTTCCTCGCTTTTTCTGAAATACCCGATAGTTTAGATAATGAACTCCTCTTCGTGAATGATATTTACAATATCCCTTTTCAATCCGATATGGTTACTTTAAGCGCTTGTCAGACCGGAATTGGAGAAAACAAAAAAGGAGAAGGCATCATTAGCCTTGCTCGTAGTTTTTCATTTAGTGGAACTTCTAATATCAATACAAGCCTTTGGAATGTAACAGATTCTAAAACAGCTGATCTAATGCGATCTTTTTATAAAAACATTAGCCAGGGACAGCCCAAAGACAAAGCTATGCAACAAGCAAAATTGAGTTTTATTGCGGGGCAAAAAGACAACATGCAAGTCCACCCATTTTTCTGGACACCAATGATTTCCATTGGAGATATGCGTCCTTTAGAAATCGATTCATCTCCCTACATTTTTATCTGGATTGGAATAGGCATTCTCCTCCTCGTATTTGGTCTTTGGTTTTATTTCCGAAGATCGATCACTGGTCATTAAAGTTTTCTTCTTTGGCGTAACTTCGTACCTTAATCGAAGT
>CAYXQH010000849.1:0-2710 GCA_964467425.1 uncultured Saprospiraceae bacterium | reverse complement strand
TTTCATAACTTTATTTTTTAAAAGAACGTTTTTGAAGCTGTTTTTGCTGTTTAAATTAAGGTTTTCAAATTGAAGAAACTAATTTTTTAAAATTTTGGTCTGAAAAATAATTACATTTATATAAAATATTTCTTTCAATTGGAAAGGATAGGTAGATTGTTATAAAATTAAAATAATGTTTGGAAAAGTAAAAAAATGGTTAGGAATAGAAGGGGTCAAATTAGAATTGATTCTCCCGGAAGAAATATCAGAGCGGACGGGCCTTGTGAAAGGAGATATCCGTTTTACCTCAATGAATGACCAGACCGTTACCTATGTGAGAATAATTATGGTAGAAAAATTTTCCAGAGGAAGAGGAGAGGAGAAGCTAGTGGATGAATATGAATTGGGAAATATTGAGATGAAAAAGAATATTGAAATTCCAGCAAATGAATCTGTTGAAATTACATTTGAGTTACCTTTTCAATTAATGAAATCTGAAATGGATGAGATGGAGAATCAAAATATTTTTATGGGGGGAATTGTCAAAGCTGCTAAATGGATTCGAGGTGCCAAATCAGAATTTCGCATTATCGCCGAAGCTAAAGTCAAAGGCGTAGCCCTTGACCCTTTTGACAAAAAAATAATCGACTTGGTATAAAGCAATTTTTTCTGCTTCTAGCTTTTCAATTTCACGTGCAAGCTTTCAGCTTTGCCTATTGAGCTTGTTCTTGTTCCTTTCTTTTTCTTTCAAACTCTTCAATGATCTCAGCATCTGTTTTATCCAGATTCTCTAACATGAATTTAGCATCCTTCGCAAAATCATCTTCTGGATATTTAGCTAGAAATTCTTCATATAATGCTTTTGCTTCTGCTTTTTTATTTAAATTTTCATCTAATGTAAAAGCTTTCAAGAATAATGCTTGTGGGACTTTTTTGTCGGACGGAAATTTGTCCATCACTGTATTATAAAGATTGATGGCAAGTCCATGATTATTTATAGTCCTCGCCGTTTCAGCAGCTTTGAGTAACCATTCAGCACTCTTTTGATCTTTTGGATTTGCAGTAGCATACGATTGGCAAGCACTGATGTATTCCATAGCCTTATCAGAGTCGATTTTTTTGTTGCCTCCATTATAGAGCGATGCGGCAAGTGCCTCTATTCCCTCAGCTGTGACGGGAGTATCCATGTTTGTTTGATCCGTTGCTGATTCGCCACTTTCATTCGAACAAGCAAAAAAGCTTAAAGCGATCATAAAAATTAATAACTTTGCCTTCATAATCATTTTTTGAGCGTTTAATAATATATTCAAAGTTAATAATTTTCTATCAGACAAAGCCTAAAATTTGTTTTATGAAATACAGGGTACTTATTTTTCTTCTTTTAAGCATCTTTTTCCTAACCTGTAATAAGGCGGTAAAGAAAGAATTTTTGCAGACTATAGAAGTATCGCCGGCTTCTTATGAAGTTCAGCGAAACGGCTGTGGGAACCAGGCAAACTACATTCCGGATTTAGACCACCTGGACCATACTCCTGTAAAGTACGTTCGTGTGAATTACCATATTATGCGTAACGGGCAAGGAAAAGGGAATTTTGATAAAACGATGGGGCGTAAGTATATAAACCTCATTCATAAAACGGCAAATGGAAAATTGCGCAGTAATAAAAAAATGAATTTGCCTCCTGGAAATAATACAGCTGTTCTACCCATGTTGTATCAATATGTTTTGACTGGAATGCCTGATGATCCAAACGACGATGGAATTTATTTCCATGATGATGATGATTTATATGCTTTAATAGGTCATGGGAAGCGCCGAAATAATTACAATAAAGATGTGTATGAAAAATATGGTGTTCAAAAGGGATCTGTTTTAAATGTTTTCGTCATGACGCATCATGTCGATAGTTTGAAAGCCAAAAATTATCCCAAAGATTCTAAAGGAATTGGTTTTCCGAATTTTGTAAAAGTGACGAATTGGTATGAGCCAATCAAAAATTCGAAATGGGTAGATGGACAGCCTAAGAGCAATAAAGGCAAGTGGTATGCTGTCCGTCTATTAAATCATGAGATTGGACATAGTCTGGGTTTGAGACACACCTGGAGAGGTAATGACGGATGTGATGATACGCCAAACCATACCAATTGCTGGAATAAAACAAAAGGCAAAAAACCTTGTGATGTATACTGGTCTAATAATTTTATGGATTATAATGCACATAGTAGTGCATGGTCTCCTTGTCAAATTGGAACAGTCCATCGTAATTTTTCTGGAAAAAAGAAAAGCTCAAGGAAGTTACTAATTCGGACCTGGTGTGATTTAAAAGATCAACCTATTCGAATTAATAAAGATTTTAATTGGGCAGGTGCGAAAGATTTAGAAGGACACTTAATAATTGAAAATGGTGCAAGCCTAACGGTGAGTTGCAGGCTCTCGTTGCCAAAGGGTGGGCGAATTATTGTTAAACCTAATGCCAAATTAATTCTTAATGGTGCTACGCTGGAAAATGATTGCGGAGATAAGTGGAAAGGCATAGAGGTGTGGTCTGATAAATCGGGTAAAGGAATGGTAGAATCTTATAACGGAACTCAAATTTTAAATGTAGAAAATGAAGTGATTTTCAAAGAAGCTCAACCTTAAACATTCTCTTATAGTTTATTGTTTCATCTTAGATAGATAGAACTATTTGAAGATAATGTTCTGTAAGACAGTGTTTTAAAAAATACT
>CAYXQH010000848.1:0-2717 GCA_964467425.1 uncultured Saprospiraceae bacterium | reverse complement strand
TTGATGAAATCATGGATGTCGAGGTAGAATATAATCCTGCTGGTGTCAATTCAGAGGTAATTATTCAAATTAGAAATCTTTCACCAACATTAGACAATGGAGGTGAAAATATAATCGTAGAGTCCCATTCAGGTTTGGCAGCACCTTATTTTACACTATTAGATTATAATGCACCTTTTACTCCATCTTCTTACCAGCTTGATCAAAATTCTGCACGAGGGAAATGGGAAAATACGAGTGGTCAATCCGTTCAAGATTTAGATCAAACGATATCCCGAAATGGTGATGTATTTATTAATGATGTCGCCAAAGGCTTGATTGTCAAAGATCAGGCAGATGGTAATTGTTATCGATTGATTACAACGAATGGTGTAGTTAGTTCTACTCTAGTTGCTTGTCCTCAATAAAAAGGCAAATGGATAGACTGAAATTTTATAATAATTAAAAAGCTATTCTTAAAACTTATATTATGAAAACTAAAATAACAATACTAATCTTATTTGCCTTCTTTACAATAAGTACAGCTCAAGTAGAAGTCATTGAAAACGGAAATGTAGGCGTAGGCTTAACACCAACACAAAGTGCTAAACTCCAGGTAAATCTTATCACTCCTGATGGGGCCTTAAGTAAAAATGGAATCAACTTGACCAGAAACACCAATACTTTAGCTAATGTAACCAGCTATGATAAAGGAATCAATAACCAATTAATAAAATATGGTATACCTGTTGGAGTGACAGATGGTGGATACAAAATAGCTCTTGATGCGTCTTCTTATTCTTCAAATAATAATTTTGCAGGGACCTTGAATAGAAATATGGCAATCTGGGCAAGAGCTGGGATACATACAGCCGCTACTACTGCAAAAATTAATGACGTGTATGCTGTTCGAGCAGAATTAATGACTCGTCAGGGAACTATCGAAAATGGTTATGGAGTATATATTGAGTCATTATACTCAACAGGAAATATTACGAACCAATATGATTTATATGCTGCTAGTCCTGAAGCTAAAAATTATTTTGCAGGTATTTTAGGTATTGGAACAATTCCAAGTGGCGCCTCAAAACTTCAAATAAAATATATAACGTCTAATGGAGATGTGAATAAGGGAGGATTGCATGTAACTAGAGGTACTAATGCTTCTACCAACGTGACTAGTTATGATAAGGCAATTAGTGGCCAATTTAGGAAATATATTATAGCAAATGGAATGACAGATAGTGGTTACAAAATAGCGGTTGATGCTTCTTCTTACTCTTCGAATGATGGTTTCGCAGGGACTCTGAATTCAAATATGGCAGTATGGGCAAGAGCGGGGATACATACCTCATCTTCGACTGCTAAAATAAATCATGCTTATGGTGTACGAGCAGAATTAATGACTCGCTCCGGAACGATTAAAAATGGTTATGGAGTGTACATTGAATCACCCTATTCAACAGGAACGATTACAAACCAATATGACTTATATGCTTCCAGTGTTGAAGCTTTAAATTATTTTGCTGGAAAGGTGGGGATTGGTACTGCAAGTCCAACTACCCACTTGGATGTAAACGGTGATGCTAAAGTAGATGGATCTCTTAAAATTGGTGATGTAATAAATCTGACAGCACAGAATGCAGAACCTGCTAATCCAGAGACAGGAGATATTTATCTAGATGATGGTACCAATGCAGGTGGTAACCCAACTTTACGATACTATAATGGTAGTGTTTGGGTAAACCTTTAAGTTTATATTGGTGTTTTAGTTCTACTTTTATACTGGTCTAGAATAGCACTTCTATTATCCAGCAAGGGAATGAAAATAGGTGGTTATGTTAAGGTAAAAGGAGTATATGATAGAGCAGGTTTTAGGCTGCTCTATAAAAAGATGGTATCCCACGACGTTCTTTTCATAAGAAAACATTAATTTGGGGATACAATCTTTTTTTATGCCAAATCCATACGAAGACTTTTTTAATAATGAAAAGAAAGAACCGGAAAAACCTTCTTCAGAAGAAGCGTTGGAGCCAATCGATTTTTCTGAGCATCCGGAAAATCATAAAGAGCCTTTAGACGAAGTTCTGGATAGCATCAATTTGTTTCGTGAAAAGGCGGAATCGTTTTCAAAATTACTAAGCGCTACCAAAGCAGTTGATCACAAAGTAGTGAATAATATCGCTCGTCTTTTTTTAGTGACGGAAGATCATCATGATCAGGAATCCCTTGCCGGAGAGAAGAAATACCATACCATTTTAAAGGATAAATTTTTGAATATCATTGAACCAATGAAAGGGCTGGCGAAGATTCATCTGGATACAGTCACTCAATTTAATCGGGATATTGATAAAAATTATTACTCGATTGAAAAATTGGATCGAGAAGTGAAAAATGAAAAAGAAAGAGCTGTTGATGGTATAAATTTACAACGCCAAATTCTTGCGGATGCAGCAGATGATTTACAAATTTTAGAAGAAGCCTTGAATGCCACTGAAAAAAGAATCAGAAGATATATTGATGTAGGAGGGAAAAATAATATTTCTACTTCAGAAGCTGCACTTCTAAAATCTGATAGAGAGGCTTTAACTGAAGGGCGCACGGTCCAGTTCCAATATTCTTTTTTTAAAATTAACATGATTGATAAAACAGCAATTAGCTTGGGCGTTTATCTAAAAGAAACGACTTCACAGTATCTTGGAAAATTGATGACTGCTTTTGAAATCATAGATTAAATA
>CAYXQH010000847.1:0-2718 GCA_964467425.1 uncultured Saprospiraceae bacterium | reverse complement strand
ATACTACAGTATCCATCTTCTCTAAAATGGGAAAAATGGCTGTAGATCATCAAGCCATTAATCTATCACAAGGCTTTCCCGGTTTTGACATTGATCCAAAACTTCATGCATTGGTGTCAGATGCTATGCACGAAGGTTATAATCAATACGCACCAATGGCTGGTATTTATAGCTTACGCGAAAGAATAGCCGAAAAATTGAATACGGCCTATGGAAGCAACTATCATCCAGAAAAAGAAATCACCATTACCTCCGGGGCAACACAAGCCATCTATACGGCACTATCTACTTTTGTACACTCTGGAGATGAAGTTATTATTCTTAAACCCGCGTATGACTGTTATGAGCCTGCGGTTGAAGTTAACGGAGGTACCGTCGTCCCCATACAACTTAAAGCTCCCGATTATAAAGTCGATTGGAATCAGGTGCAACAAGCCATCTCTCCCAAGACCAAAATGCTGCTGATCAATACGCCACATAATCCTACAGGTACTGTACTGGAAGAAAGTGACTTGCTACAATTACAAAGCCTATTAGAAGGCACTGATATTATCCTGTTGAGCGACGAAGTTTATGAACATATCATTTTTGATGGCAAACAACATCAAAGTATAGCTCGTTTCCCAAAACTTGCCGAACGTTCATTGATCACGGCATCCTTTGGAAAAACATTTCATACGACAGGTTGGAAGATGGGCTATATTGCAGGACCAGCTACATTAATGAAAGAATTTCACAAAGTACATCAGTATACGGTTTTCTGCGTAAGTCATCCTATGCAAAAAGCCTTTGCTACCTATCTTAAAACGCCAGAGCATTATCTTGCATTAGGTGATTTCTATCAGCAAAAGAGAGATTTGTTTTTAGACCTTATTAAAGATTCTCGTTTTACAATGACACCTACCTCTGGTACCTATTTTCAACTATTGGATTATAGTCCTATTAGTACGGAAGCAGATACTACTTTTGCAGAGCATTTGATTACAGAAAAAGGCATTGCTTCCATTCCGACTTCCGTATTTAATCTGGATCAGGAAGATTTTAAAATGCTCCGTTTTTGCTTTGCCAAGACGGATGAAACTTTGGAAAAAGCGGCGGAGATTTTGAATGCGATTTAATATAAATCAGCAGCAAAGTAAAATCCGATAACGTTGCAGAATCTTCTGTTCCATTATAGAAACGGGTTAATTAAAAGTTTCAATGCCAAATCTACAATCCTTACAGTTTTTGTTTCGCACAGGAAGCGTAACTCCTTCTGGCAGTCTATTTGCTAATTTCCTATACTCTTCATCTATAATTTCATCTTTTTTAATGACATATTGATCTATACTTATAAACTTACTTTTCTCCTTAAGAATAGGGTTTAATTTAAATGTTGCACCTCTCTTTATGATTTCTATTGCTCGAATTACAAATTCTTTTTTTGTGTCAGATACTTCAAGGATAAGACCGGGTAAATTTTTGAATTTCCAAGGCCCGTATTTTGTGGGTATTTCTGAGGTATACCAGGCTGTATATATCCTTCCCCTAAAACTAGTAGTAGCTTTTTTACAATTGAAGTTGTTGATTTTTTTGGTCTCGTTGGTGATTTCCCACTTTAATTCATAATCATCTCTAACAAATAACAATCTATCAGCAAAATTTTCCAGATAATAAATATGCTCTAAACTAGGATTAGAATAGACAAATTGAGGGGTAAGGTCTTTTCTTCCTATTACCGTTTTTCTTGTTCGAGTATTACTCCCTCTGTCATTTACTTTATCTTCAATCGTATTTTTTTCATTAATTTTCGAAAGATCAACTTCTTCATAATAAGAAAATTCATTTGTAGTGTTTAAATTAAAATATTGAGTTTGTCCTGCTCCAAAATTTTTAGTCTCTTTATATAAAATGGTCAAATTTTGTGCTTTTGTTGATACAATAGCCATCATTAAAATAGAAAAAATAAATATGTGTTTCATTTTTATTACTTTTTAAATATACCTGCCAAATACTATCTTATTTAGCAGGTATCTTAATTATAAATAATTATCCTTCAACAACTACCTCATCAAGGCATACTGCAGATTCATAACAAAAAACTTCAATCATCAGGAAATTAGGTCCAGAAACAATATCTATAAAACAACAAGTATCATCTTCATTAGTAATACCTTCAACATCATTAGTGTTAGTTCGTGATAAATCGGTTTCAACTCCATTAGATGAGGTAAAACTCATCAAACTAAATGCAAATAAAAAAACAAACAATAGATTTTTCATAACGTTAAAAATTTAATGCTCCATTAAGGTCTAGAGCGATTAGTTTTCGACCTTTTTCAACAATCAATTTTTCATTTTTAGAGATAGTCAATTCCTTTTATTTTTTTATTCCGCAAGCCGGATGATCATCAAATTGTTCTATTTTTACTATCTAAATTGATTCCTAAATACAGTTCAAATATCTCATTATCAGTATGTAAATCAAACAAAATAATACCAACATTCATGAATATTGATAAACAAAAGGTAAGTCCTGATCATCTTTTACTTAAACCGTTTAAAGAGTTCCTTATAAAAGGGATTATAGGCTGTATTTCTAGTCTAGAATTAAGATTCTAAAATTTAGATAGTTCTTTTTTAAAAAATAAATACTTCCACTACCGAATATTTAGGTTTTATCAGATAATACAGGTATCCACTTTTGCCATATCGTAACTTCAGGAAGATTTTAAAATG
>CAYXQH010000846.1:0-2727 GCA_964467425.1 uncultured Saprospiraceae bacterium | reverse complement strand
ACCAAGTACATTAGAAGATTTTTTACCCTTGGCTTTATATTTTGATAATGATGAGCCAGATAAAAGAACAAGAAGGAATACCACAAAGAAAAGTTATCTCCAAACTTTTACACCTTATTATTCTAGATTTGATGAATTTAAAAACGAGTTCTCGAAAGGAATGTCTGGCGAGCAGAAGTTTATAGCAGAAGATGATGTAAGTTTTTTCTTTGAAGATAAAGTCAAAAAGGGAGCAAATTATTTAGAACTCTTTTCAAATATTTTATTAACGCGCCTTCAGGAAGGCGAACAAGTAGAGATTTTTGTAAAAGGTTATACGAGCCCAAGAGCTCAAAGCGATTATAATATACATCTTGGGAAACGTAGAATAAGTAGTGTGAAAAACCATTTTAAATCCTATCAAAATGGCATTTTCAAAGAATATCTTAAATCAGGAAAATTGATCATATCAGAACGCTCCTTTGGAGAAACTACTGCAAATAGTGGCGTTAATGATGATCTCAACAATCAGCGATTATCTATATTTAGTCCAGAAGCCTCTCTGGAAAGACGAGTCGAAATTGTTGAAATCGTCCGACAATAGTAGTCGTAAATGCTTCTTCTACTTTGCGATAATATTATCCTTTTTTATACTTCCTAAGTATTCTGCTAAAATATTCCTTTCTCATATAGCATGTTTGTTTTATGTGTTTTCAAAAATACACGAATATCCACGTAAAATCTGAACTACTTCTGTTGATTCTATCAGAATCGTCTCTCCAATTGGAATGAATATTGATTTATCCCTATCAAACCTAATATTAACATAAGAACAAACCTTTCTTAATAACACTCCCTTCCCAAGCAAAGTATTTGCTATTGATACCTGCAGCAGTATCGATAGTGATTTAATGTCAATAATTCAAGTAGTAAAACTTAAATGGTAATGAAGCAGTTTTATCGATTGATTGGAACACTTAGTGTTCTATTCCTATTTATTTCAGCAAATGCACAGCTAAGTGCAGATTTTACATTTTCCGATTCTACTGGGTGTGGTACTTTACAAGTCGGCTTTTGTGATATATCGACCTCTGGTTCGGGTAGCACGATAGTGTCCTTGGATTGGGATTTAGGTGGTGCACCTGCCGGGAATATATCGTGTCCTAATAGAGTTTTTGGTACTCCAGGGATCTATACGATATGTTTGACGGTGACGGATGATTTAGGGGCTACGGATACAGAATGTAAAAATAATATTATACAGGTCTATAATTTACCTACACCCGAATTCACAGCAACACCCTTAACGGATTGTGCTCCTTCGGTCGTTTCATTTACAGATTTATCGACTTCTATTGATGGAGATATAGAGGAATGGTTGTGGGGGCTTGGAGGTTCTTGTGGAACGGTTACTCAATCTGCACCAGCTACTCCTTCTGCACAATGTACTTATACCTTACCTGATGATTATACCATTAGTTTGACAGTGAAAGATAATAATGGATGTGAAAATACAATCACAAAAAATGCCTATGTCCAGGTTGCGGAAGTACCTGAAGTAGCTATAGCAGCGAGTAGTACATTTGGATGTGAAGGTCCTTTTACGGTTTCCTTTTTAAATACTTCTACCACTACTACTGGACTTGATTTTGAATGGGATTTTGGAAATGGGCAAACCTTTAGTGGTGAAACACCAACGGATATAACGTATACTCAACAGGGAATGTATTCTGTAAATGTTATTGGCACAAACCCTTTAACAGGTTGTGCAGATACGTTGTTTTTACCAGATTATATAACAGTTGGTTATCCGATTGATTTCGTTGCTTCTGAAATGGAAGGCTGTGCTGGAACGACGGTCTCTTTTACGGACAACTCCGTAAATGTTGCCGATAATGTAGTTTGGGATTTTGGAGATGGGAGTACTTCTACTGACCCCAATCCAACTCATACTTTTTCGACAGTGGGGTGCCACTATGTTAAATTGACAAGAACGGTAGGAGGTTGCGAGAATGAACAATATATGACGCAATGTATTAATATTATACAACCACCATCCCTAACACCTAATAACGATAATAATTCAGGCTGTTCATTACCACATGTTGTAAACTTTTCCAGCATCTCTGCAGATGCGGAAAGTTGGGAATGGGATTTTGGAGATGGCTCAGGGAGTACACTCCAAAATCCAACACATTCCTATTCCACATACGGTGATTTTGATGTATATATAATTGGAACAAATGCCCAAGGCTGTTCTGATACGGTTTTAGTGAATACGATTTCAGTTGAACCCGTTGAAGCTATTCTTTTAGATGATAATATTGATGGTTGTGCTCCTCTCGAAGTAACATTAGGAGAAAACTCCAATAGTGTCACTTCGATTACAAATTGGCACTGGGAGTTAACAACAACTTCCAATACATTTATCTCTTTTTCGGAGAACCCTACTTTTACGATTTCAGACACCGGTGTTTTTGATGTCGTATTAACGGTGACGAATACCTTAGGTTGTTCTGATACTGAAACTTTTGTTGGAGCAATTGAAATAGGGGATAATCCTTCTTTAAATTTTTCAGCAACTCCTGTTGAATCTTGTGTAGAACAAGCTGTTACTTTTACAGATTTATCTGACCCAACCGTAGATTACTGGTATTGGGATTTTGGAGATGGCAATGATGCTGAGGAACAGAATCCAACACATTTTTATTTAGATACCGGATATTATGATATAAATTTAATTGCAGC
>CAYXQH010000845.1:0-2727 GCA_964467425.1 uncultured Saprospiraceae bacterium | reverse complement strand
AAAGTAATTATCCAGTGGATGATTACTTTTGGCGGCGAGTTGGTGCGCTGGCAGTTGTATCGCAATTAGTCTTTCACGAGATAGCTATAATTCTATAGTATTAAAATATCCCACAGTGATTCTATTTCATAGCAATATCCTATTAGGCCTGTTTTAGAATGATCTTTTAAAAATGCTATATTGTCGTTTCAACATAGTTTCAGAATCGAAAACCATTAATGAAAATAATAATAGGTTTTATACTTACAACTGGTATTGTCTTGACAGTATTGTTATTGCTTTTACTTATAAAGCCAAATAAAAGGGAATTGCACAAAACTATCTTGATCGTTTTCTATGTATTCATCTTATTAGTCAATCTACATTCTTTTGCCAATCTTCATGGTCTAGAAACATTATACAAATTCACTTTTCTATTTGACTTTACAATTATCTGGTTGTTTGCTCCACTACTTTTTGTTTATATCAAATCCATTTTCGAGCCAAGTAAAGAATTGCTAAAAAGGAATTTGCTGCACTTTTTACCTTGCATCTTATTTGTTATAGGGATTGGTTTACCCTTAAGTTTAAAATATTTTACATCAGAAAATAGTTTCGGGTATTTATCTTTTTTTGAGAAAAATCAATCTTATATCGCTGCTTTCAGGAACGTATATTTTGTTGTTTACATCTTTTTATCATTAAAGCTATTTAACAATTACAGAAATGCGATGAAGTTGAGTTATTCTAATCTATCCAATAAGGACTTTGGTTGGGTTAAGAAATTGCTTTATGGGTGTTTGTTTTTCATATCAATTGATATTATCGCTAGAATTGAAGAGGCGGTTTTTGACAACTCAATTATTAACATGGGCTACTTTACCATGTGTTCTATTGTCATTGTTATTGTTTATTTAGGTTATTACGGTGTTAATCAATCTAAGATATTGCTTCCTGACTTTTTAATCCATTCTAGCTCAAAATATGAGACTGAATTAAAAGACACCAATGATATACAGACACAAGACTCAGAGGAACTGCAATCATTAAGGCTTAAACTTGATAATCTATTTGAAGTTGAAAAGGTATATCTCGATGAAAAATTGACCTTGTACAAACTTGCCAAGAAAATACAGACCACTGATAAGAAACTATCATTCTTACTTAATAAATCGATGAACACTACATTTTATGACTATGTTAACTCCTTTCGAGTTGAAGCTGTAAAATTGAAATTGGTTTCAGAGAAAAGCAAAAAGTTCACAATACTAGCCATAGCCCACGAATGCGGTTTTAATTCTAAAGCCAGCTTTAATCGAATCTTCAAAAAATCTACGGGCCTTTCACCCTCAGAATTCAAAAAACTAAACTAAAACTGATTTATACGTTAAGAATTGGACTCAATGGAAGCATTGAGTCGATTATTACTTGTTTTTATTCTCTATTTGTGGAAAATTAATACAAGAATTATGAAGATTGAATCTATTTTTAAAATTTCCCTTTTTGTCTTGATGGTAAACACCTTTTTCTCAACTACCCTGTATTCACAGGTAAATACAGAAGAATTAAACAAGCTTTTTGAATCGAGATATGGAGATAAAAATACTGGTGCGTCCATATTAATCTCTCAAAAGGGGCAAGTTGTTTACAGTAGACAATTTGGATATGCCAACATTGAACACAAAGTACTAGTACATAAAGACACAAAATTTGCTATTGGGTCTATCACAAAGCAATTTACAGCAGCAGCTATTTTAATATTACAAGAACATGGCAAGCTCGATATAGACAAACCTTTAGCAAATTATCTAGAAGCCTTTAACACTGACACATACTCAAATGTAACACTAAAACATTTGCTAACGCATACTTCTGGAATACCGCCCGATTCAAAAGATAATTATATCAGTTCGAATAGGAGAACCCCTCTGTCTCCCGAAAGTATAATAGATAAAATAAGCGGAGAAGAATTGCTGTTTGCTCCTGGCACAAAGTATGACTACTCAAATAATGGGTACATAATTTTAGGTATGGTCATCGAAACCATGTCAGGCTTGCCATATCCTGAATTTCTGGACAAACATATTTTTACTCCCTTAGGAATGAAGCAATCATCAGTCGGATACTATCAAGATATAGTAATGGAAAGAGCAAATGGATATGCGAAGGACGATGCTGAAAACAACATTAATTCTACCTACCATTCCTCATCTTACTCGGCAGGTGCAATCATAAGTACGCCTAGAGACTTGAATAATTGGATAATTGCACTTTTTAAAAATCAAGTACTAAATAAGGAGAGTCAAAGTCTCATGTTCAAAAACTACCAGCTTAATGACAGTACAAAAACGAACAATGGACTAGGTTGGGAGATTAATGAAGTGTCTGGTATTAAAACATTTGAGCATTCGGGATTCGAACCTGGATTTAAAGCCAATTCTATTTATGAGCCTAAAAGCGAATCTTATATATTAATTCTACAAAATACGCAAGCAGATTCACCTATACCAGTATCTATTAGGGCAGCAGCGATTGCTTTGGGTAAACCATATCCTTCTAAATCGGAGTCCAAAAAAATGAAATCTGATGAATTAGAAAAATACGTAGGAAAATATCAATTGCCGAACGGAGATCAGCGTATCATTGGTCTTGATAAAGGTCAATTATACTACAAGGCACCTGGTGGCTTAGAGAGATTTTTATATCCTAATGAGAAGAACACTTTCGTTTTTGAAACGGAATATATTG
>CAYXQH010000844.1:0-2731 GCA_964467425.1 uncultured Saprospiraceae bacterium | reverse complement strand
GTTGTTCCAATATCCCAATCCGGAATAATAACATGGGTAGCCATTGATATATCCACTACAGTACTATTCAAACCAGCACCAGGTACGGCAGGGTCGAATTCAAAAGATATTCTTTTTTCATCAGTCGATGGATGGTGAATCGCTATGATAGTGTCCTGTGGCATTTCAAATTCCGCACTCCATCCTGCAAAAAATGCATTAGCTGTTTCTGATACAGGATCGTCTAACTCTACCAGTGTCATATCAGAAGGAGCATATGCACATCTAAATGTAGATCCTGTATTAAAATCATTTAAAACACCATCTCCATTTCCTCCACTTGCAGCGGAACCAGGAGCTCGACAAGTACTATTTTCAAAATTCCAATAGGTTACCAAGCTAGGTGCGTTGCCAGTATTTATACCGCAATGATTAGCCGTCATGAAAAAAGGCGTACAATCATTATTTACATTATTGACTAAAAAACCTGTACAAAAAGTTCCACCGCCCGTTGAGATCACTGCGACAGATTGAATGATGTCCCGGTAACCATCTACGATTTCCCAACCATCGGCCGCACCACAAATGACATCCACATTACAAGATCCGGACAGAACACTCATATTTGAAAAGCCTATGAAATCATGATTGATCGATTTAAGTTGGAGTTGAAGATTACTTTTTTGATGAGGAGGAAGTTGAACTTCTATTATTAAATCATCGCCATCTACAATTGGCGTCCAAAGTTGCTCATGCTCTTCATTATCTGCTGGAGTAAAAGGTCCTTGAATTCTTTCATAATCAGAAGAATATAAAATCAGAGAACCACCTTCAGGCATTTTAAATTTTGAAAAACCCAGATTTAATGATTTTGCATCTTTAGAAAGGATTCTAAATCGCCATACAGCATTGCCATTAGAAGCGTTTTCCCAGACACCATTTACAAAAGGATTAATGTCTACATCAAAAGTTTCTGCAAATTTTGGTGCAATCCCCGGTGCTCTTCTAGCAAGCTCTTCAGTCAATAATTGCTTATTATCCAAAGCAGGTAAAACAAAAGAAGGGAGTTCAATTGCCGGCTTTATGTCTGGAGCTAATCGCTTATCAGCGTTTTGACTGAATAGACCGAAAGGGATAGATAGTAAAAAGAGAATTCTTAAAATGACTTTCATTCTGAATAGATTTGAGTTAAGTTTACTTGATTTTATAAAACTACGAGAGATTTTTACTATATCAAAGAATAAATCTGAAAATAGAAGATTTGTTAAAAAATGGACAATATTGCTAACTTTGTGGAATAAAAACATATTTAATTGAAGACCAGAACATTAAAAAAGGATAAGGTAAATGTGATCACTTTAGGGTGCTCCAAAAATCTAGTGGATTCTGAAAACATTATTACTCAATTGAGAGGTAATGATTATGAGGTGACCCATGAAAGCGAAAAGGATGATGCAAATATCGTGATTGTTAATACTTGCGGTTTTATTGATTTAGCTAAAGAGGAATCGGTCAATACGATTTTGCAGTATGCAGAGGTGAAAAACAAAGGAGAAATTGATAAATTATACGTAACGGGTTGTTTGTCAGAACGATATAAGCAAGATCTTGAAAAGGAAATTCCTGAAGTTGATGCTTATTTTGGAACACTCGAATTACCGGGTTTGTTAGCAAAGCTCAATGCAGATTACAAACATGAGTTAATTGGAGAACGTATAACGACAACCCCTCAGCATTATGCTTATCTTAAAATATCTGAAGGCTGTAATCGGACCTGTTCTTTTTGTGCCATTCCTCTAATGCGTGGGAAGCATATTTCACAACCAATAGAAACTTTAGTAAAACAAGCCAAGAACCTGGCAAAGCATGGCGTTAAGGAATTGATGCTCATTGCACAGGAATTGACCTATTATGGTTTGGATATCTATAAAGAACGAGCGTTACCTAAATTATTGCGCGAACTTTCCGCAGTAGACGGAATCGAGTGGATTCGTTTGCATTATGCCTATCCAAGTAAATTTCCTGTCGAGATTTTTGACGTGATGGCAGAATTGCCCAAGGTTTGTAATTATCTGGATATTCCATTACAACATGCAAATGATGCAGTTTTACATCGAATGCGTAGACAGATTACCAGAAAGGAAACAACTGATTTGATTGACCTTGCCAGAAAAAAAGTTCCGGGCATTGCTATTCGTACCACTTTACTGGTAGGCTTTCCAGGAGAGACGGAAGAAGAATTTCAGGACTTAGTAGAATTTGTTCAGGAAATGGAATTCGAGCGGGTAGGGGTGTTTCAATATTCACATGAAGAAAATACCATTGCTCATGAAGTCGAGGATGATGTACCAGCGGAAGTGAAAACAGAACGTGCGAATAAATTAATGGAAGTCCAGCAAAGTATTTCATTTGAAAAGAATGAAGCAAAAGTTGGTAAAACATTGAAGGTGCTGTTTGATCGGAAAGAAGGAGAATTTTTTGTTGGTCGTACGGAGTCTGATTCTCCGGAGGTGGATAATGAGGTATTAGTGAAAGCAGCAACAAATTATATCCGGATCGGTGATTTTGCCAATGTGAAAATTACAGAAGCTTCTGATTACGATTTATATGGAGAATTAAGTTGAGGTTTTAAATAACTACCGGTCAAATAATTAATTCCCGATTTTCTTCGAAAAGTGATGGAATAACCAATTGATTATGAGGTTTTTCGAGCTATTTGAAGAAATTAAAAGAGGGGATTTAATTTTTGACT
>CAYXQH010000843.1:0-2751 GCA_964467425.1 uncultured Saprospiraceae bacterium | reverse complement strand
CCACTAGATGCTTATGACGAGGTTATTTTAGGTTGTGCAAACCAGGCTGGAGAAGATAATCGTAATGTAGCTCGTATGAGTCTGCTTTTGGCAGGATTGCCCTGGACGGTTCCCGGAGAAACGATAAATCGCCTTTGCGCATCTGGAATGTCGGCAGTGATTCATGCGAATCGAGCCATCAAAGCTGGTGACGGAGACGTTTTTATTTCCGGAGGAGTAGAGCATATGACTAGAGGGCCTTGGGTGATTTCGAAAGTATCTGCACCATTTGGACGAGATGCGCAAATGCATGACAGTAGTTTTGGATGGCGATTTGTTAATAAAAAAATGAAGGAGCTGTATGGAACAGATGGTATGGGAACGACGGCTGAAAATCTTGCAGAGCTGTATAAAATTAATCGGGAAGATCAGGATCAATTTGCCTATTGGTCGCAAATGAAAGCGGCTAAAGCACAGGCTTCTGGCAGATTAGCCGAAGAGATTGTATCAGTTTCTATTCCTCAACGAAAAGCTGATCCAATTATCTTTGAAACGGATGAGTTTATCAAAGGAAAAACAACAACAGAAGTTTTAGCAAAGCTTCGCCCTGCCTTTAAAAAAGCGGAAGCAGGAGGGACAGTGACTGCGGGTAATGCCTCTGGACTGAATGATGGCGCAGCAGCCGTTATCGTTGCATCTGAAGATGCCGTTAAAAAATATAGTCTTAATCCTTTAGCTCGAATAGTTAGTTCAGCAGTCGTTGGAGTAGAACCCCGCATTATGGGGATTGGCCCAGTAGGTGCTTCGAAAAAGGCACTTGCAAAAGCAGGTTTAAGTTTGGAGGATATGGGGATTATAGAACTCAATGAAGCTTTTTCAGCGCAAGCATTGGCCTGTACTCGCGAGTTAGGCTTAGCAGATGATGATCCGAGAATAAACCCGAATGGTGGTGCTATTGCTATCGGTCATCCCCTAGGCGTTTCCGGAACTCGAATCCTCAATACTGCAGCAATAGAATTACATAAACAAAATAAAAAATATGCATTAGTAACGATGTGTATCGGTGTTGGTCAAGGCTATGCTACAATTATTGAAAAGGTGTAAGAAGTATGTTATAAGCTAAAGCCCGACTATCTTTTCGAATTCTTTTAATAAATAATCTTTCTCCTAAAAGTTTTTCAGTATTTTGATATTTCAAAATGAAAAACAACATGGATCATCTTTCACGACGAAACTTTTTACAACAAAGTTCTATTCTGATTGCGGGGGTATCTATGCCACTTCCTTTCCTTAGCTGTACATCAGCAACAAAACGATTATTTAAAATGAGCCTAAATCCTGGGGCTATTGGCGTCCGTTTAAATCAAATGGATTTGCTGGATGCTGCAAGTGAATATGGTTTTGAATCAATAGTCGCTTTTCCAAAAGAATTAGCAAAAATGAACACAGCTGATCGTTCTGGTTTTGTTAATAAAATGAAAGCAAAAAAAATCACCTGGGGTTCCGCTGGATTGCCACTGGATTTTAGAAAGTCAAAAGAAGTTTTTGAAACAGGTTTAAAAGAACTACCAAACTTGTCGAAAGCATTGCAAGAAGCGGGAGTAAGCCGAATGAATACCTGGATCATGCCTACCAACGATACACTAACGTATCGTGAAAATTTCAAACAACATACTGAACGATTAGGAGCCGTTGCAAAAGTAATTGCTGATTATGGAATCAACCTGGGATTAGAATATGTTGGTCCGAAAACGTTGATGTCCAGAGATCGATATTCGTTTATCCGAAGTATGAAGGAAGTAAAGGAATTAATTACAGCGATACAGTCTCCCAATGTCAAAATTCAATTAGATAGTTTTCATTGGCATTGTGCAGAAGAAACAGTGGAAGATCTTTTGAGTCTGGATAAATCAGATATTGTTACAGTCGATCTGAATGATGCTACGGCTGGGAGAACAGAAGCTGAACAAATTGATAACCAAAGACAATTACCTGGAGATTCTGGAATTGTTGATCTTAAAGTTTTTTTAAATGCTTTGGTTCAAATTGGTTATGATGGCCCGGTTCGAGCAGAACCTTTTAATAAGAAACTAAACGAAATGGAAAATGATGCAGCTTTAGCTGCAACCTATAAAGCAATGAAAAAGAGTTTTGATTTGGTAGCATAAAATTTTAAATACATGCAAATAAAAGAACAAGCTAAAGAGTATGATGCGATTATCGTCGGTTCCGGAGCTGGAGGAGGGATGTCTGCAAAAGTGCTTTCCGAAGCAGGCTTAAAAGTAGCCGTTGTTGAGGCGGGTCCATTTTTCGATCCGAAAGATCCACTAACAAAAACACAAATGAAGTGGCCTTGGGAATCGCCTCGTAGAGGAGCCAGTACGAATCGAGCCTTCGGGGATTTCGATATGTCCTGGGGAGATTGGAAAGTGGATGGAGAGCCCTATACGAATAAAGAAGGAACAGATTTCAAGTGGTGGCGTGCACGAATGTTGGGAGGACGAACGAATCACTGGGGTAGAATTTCTTTGCGATTCGGTCCTAAAGATTTTAAACATAAAGACGTAGATGGACTTGGTGAAAATTGGCCAATCAGTTACGATGATGTTAAGCCTTACTATGATAAATTGGATAAATTGGTTGGCGTTTTTGGTTCTAACGAAAGGCTGCCAAATGATCCGGACGGGTTTTTTCTTCCGCCTCCAAAACCTCGGCTTCATGAACTTTATTATATCAAAGCTGCCAGGAAAACAGGCGTAAATGTTATTCCTT
>CAYXQH010000842.1:0-2752 GCA_964467425.1 uncultured Saprospiraceae bacterium | reverse complement strand
ATCCAATTGTTGAAAAGAGCCAAATAAAAATTCAAACATAGGTAGATTTTCTTCAGTCTCTTTAATTGTTTTTCGAGCTAGCTCAATCATGAACAAACCCACTGCGCCTTTTACAATATTAAATGGAATCGACTGGTAAATGTGTGCAATTTTAATTTCTTTAATTCTGGTCAGTTCTTTATCTTCTCTATGATAAGCCACCATATCGATCAAGGTCATGACTTGCAAGACGCTGGCTTTCACCCTGGCATTTTTGGATCGAACGCCACTAATGATATAAGAACGGAGTCCTTTTTTGGCGGTATAGATATCAGCGATTATACTCGTTTCAGAGTACTTTACTGTTCTAAAAATAATACCGCGGGTTTTGATTAACATTTATTTGATAACATATCTGACTGATAGTGCAAATTCATCAAAATAAAAATCATTTCCAAAGATATTGTAAGCAGGTTTATAATCAAGAGATAAACTCATGGGAAAACGTTCGATAACATATTCAATACCAACAATTGCTTCTGCATGTGCCCGAAAGGTATCATTACCTGCTCCAAGCGTCAATCCGCCTCCTGCATAAAAATTGGTTTGATAGTTTAAAAAGAAGTGATGTTCATATAAGCCAGTGACCGTAAAAACTCTTCCGTTCCGAAAATTATATCCGACGATTCCTTCAATTGCTCCCGCAAACTGTAGAAAATGTTTATAGGTTACTCCACCCAAAAAGCCTCCTCTTACTCCAATCGAACGCTCATAGGCATCTTGCGCCATTAGGCTGGTACAGGAAAACAATAGTAAGAGCACGGTAGTTTTAACTATTTTCTTCATGATATCGGTATTTGGTTTGTGAGTATAATTAAGCTTTATCCAAATTCATTCCTCTTTTCATCGATAAAATAGGGCGAATCATCGAAATGCTATTTTTATCAGCAACATATGTATGCTTTTAATAGTTTTAGATTTGCATAACATCAAGAATACAACGGTTCTTTAATGTGCGATTAGTTTGCCGAAGTATTCTTGTTCCAAGTTTTCCTATGTGTAAAAAATGCAATAGCTATCCCTTTGTGAGTTATTGCATTTTTATTTTTGCTTCGTTTTTTATTAATCGAATTTTTCTAAAATTTCCGTTAAAATTGGCTTCTTCATCTGACCGAACTTCTAAGTTGGTTTCTTTTACTATTGATTCGAAACTTCGTGTAATATCCGAAAAGAGTAAATTGCTAAATAGATTTGCGAACTTTCGAAAAAGCGATACCTGAGTATTCTTTCGAACAAACTTATCGAAGACCGAAATCTGTCCTCCTGGTTTTAAGACACGCTCTGCTTCCTTCAAACATTTTACCGCATCTGGAATTACTGCAAGGATTAAATGAAGAATGACAATATCGAATGTATGATCCGGAAAATCTAATGCTTGACCATCCATGACGATTGCTTTTACATCTCGTTTCATTAATTTATTTCGTCCTTTGATTCTATTTATCATGGAAGGGGTAATATCCGTTGCAGTTATCACACTATCTCTTGGAAAAAATTCTAAATCCAATCCTGTTCCGGCACCAACAATTAAAACTTTAGCTCTATCTGGGATAGACAATGACCCTATAGTTTTTTTCCTGGAGTCTTTAAAATAGCCGGCAATAAGATCATAAATCGGAGTATAGAACGTATACCGTATTTTATTCCATTTATTCGTATTAATTTTCATCTATAACCGAATGATTAAATTTATCAAAAGCTCATCTCATCATCTAGGGGAGGTTGCTTGTATTTCAATTTTGTAAAAATACGATCTTTCTGTCGTTGAAGAATCAATTTAGCCAAACCAACATTTGCCAGGTCTGGAGCGTCAGGAGCCAAAGCTGCACGGATTAAGCTTTCTTTTACATCCAGGCGATACATTAAACTTAGCAAAAACTCCAGGCGGTTTTCAATCATATAGGCAACCTCATTTGATAAAAGATTAAACAACTCTTCTTCCGTCATTGGTTCATCACCAATCTCTAATCCAAAATCTCTGGCTATTAATTCTGTCGTTTGTTTGGTAATATTCTTTTCCAATCCTTTAAATTTTTACAAAAATACATTTAAGTAGTAAGCCAAAAAAATTGGTTTAATAATTTTCTTAAGTTCACTCAGTTATTCCAACATAATCTACTTACAGTCAATTTTTTATAAAATTTCTTTGGAACAATTTATTACACAAGTAACTTTAGGTTGGCATTTATATCAGACGAGATGTTAATTTTTCTATACACAATATATTTTCTTATATTTATGTATCCCATTATTGTTACCTTTTTGTTTTAAAATTTATAAAATTCTATATCCTAATATATTGACTCTTGGCACCCTTGAGTTCAACAAAGGAAATATTATCGATCACTGGTAAATCCAAATTTCAGTGAACAAGGTGTTTAATTTAAATCCAAAGCTCATGAAAACCTTACCTAGCTTATTATTTTGTTTTTTAATTTGCTGCTCTATTTCTGCTCAAAAAAACCCCGTCAAATGGGGTAAAGTAGATCAAGCTGATCTTGATATGAAAGTCTACGATCTTGATCCAGAAGCAGAAGCCGTGGTCCTTATTGACTATGGAAATCTTGAATTCGATTTTACTACTGGAGATATTTTTTATATCCTGGAACATCATGTCCGAATTAAAATTCTCAAAAAATCAGCCTTTGATAGAGGAGACATTAGTATCCCTTATTACTCTCATTTGAAAAGTGAGAAAATATCCGGATTAAAA
>CAYXQH010000841.1:0-2752 GCA_964467425.1 uncultured Saprospiraceae bacterium | reverse complement strand
ATATTGTGATAGATCAATAGTACGCCCATTAAAGGTTTCAATAGGCGTGTTACCACCCAAACTCATTTGAGGTCTTATGGTATTGTAAATAGGGATCGTTTTTTCAAGAATTGTTCTTAGCCGTATGACGGGAGATTGTCATGTACGGTTCTGTGAGAGACAATAGGGGAAGCTCCTTTTGTCTACTTGACAATTCGTTGAATATTAGTATTTTTTGTTCGATAGATAGAAGCAAAGAATATAAATAAGCGTTCTTTCGAAAACCTATATTATTTTTAACTTATTGATGTTCAGTCCAGTGATAAATTATTAGAAAACGTCAATCTGGCTCCATTCCCCTTTAAAAAATGATTTTATTTAAAGATAGTACAGAAGATAATTCTTGAAAACCAAATTTTAGTAGAAAATAGTATCTTTAATCACCCTCAAATTAAATTGTTTTGAAATCAATAAATATATTTTTATTCTGTTTTTTACTATGGATACCCATTTTTGCTTTAGGTCAAAATATAGTTGCTAAAAGTTCCTTTAGTATAAAAGAAAAGAGAGATTATCTCCAAAAAGTGGCTGATTCTTCATTCGCTCATAGTTTTAATGGTCAATATAATGATGCCATTAGAACAAATCTAAGATTACTCAAATATGCTGACGAACTTGATGATCCATACTACCTACATCGTGGTTATAGCCTTTTAGGATACAATTATTTGGTTACAGGTGATAACCTTAAAGCTAAGGAAAGCTTTTTAAAATCTGAATCGTATGCGCTTAAAGCTAATGATACAAGTGCATTAGGTAGGAATTATTTAGACCTTGCTAATCTCTATTTGTTACAGAAAAAGATTAAAGATTCCTCTTTTCAATACTATGATAAGGCGATCTCTTTGTTGGAAAAAGCAAAGGATTCTGCTGGTTTAGCATCTGCCCATTATTATGCAATTGTGGCAAATTTAGATGCCAAGAAATATGATAAAGCACGTGATCATATAGAAAACATAAATAAATACATAAATAACATAGAGGATGATAACTTTTGTGAAATAAGTGTAAATAGTCAAAAAGCCAAATATCATACAGCGCTTGGGGAATACTCACTTGCTGATATATATTTTAATCAAGTTATTGAAGATTCTAAGAAAAAAGAGTTCTTGATAGAACTGGAAAACACCTATTTAACTTACAGTAAGTCTCTCTTTAGCCAAGGGCGTTATAAAGAAAGTTTTTTAGCACAAGAAAAGTATGTTGATTACTTAAAAGAAAATTTACAGAAACGTTTCTCTGAAGAAAATGCAGCGCTAATCTCTAAATTTGAATTAGAAAAATACAAAAAGGAAGTTGCAGAAAAAGAAAAGGAAAAAGAACTTATCAATAAAATCGCAGAAAGTAAAACAAACAGTAATATCTTGTTGACAATACTTATTATAGCCCTCCTATGCACCTTTGTATATCTCATATTTTTGCTAGACAAAAAGAAAAAACTACTTAAAAACTCTAAACTACAAAATGAAAAATACCGAGAAGCAAAAAAGGAGGCAGAACGTTTAAACAAATCCAAACAAAAGTTTTTATCTACAGTAAGTCATGAGCTTAGGACGCCTCTTTACGGAGTTATAGGTCTAAGTACTATACTTTTAGAAGATGAAAAATTACCACATCAAAAAGAAAGTTTAAAATCATTAAAATTCTCTGCCGATTATCTTCTATCACTTATTAATGATGTGCTTTCTATAAATAAAATAGATACCCATCAGAAAGAACAAAAGACTACATTTTGCATACGTAAACTAGTTGAATCCATTATTACATCCTTTCATTACAAAAAGAAAAAAAACAATAACCGAATTCATTTATCCATAGACGATACAATTCCAGATCTTATTGCTGGGGATGATGGTCTTCTCTCTCAAATATTAATGAATTTGATAGGAAATGCCTATAAGTTTACACAAGATGGAGACATTTATGTCAATTTAAAACCTACTAATATTACGGATGAAGATCTTAATATAACTTTTACAATTAGAGATACTGGGATTGGAATTTCTGAAGAAGACCAAATCTTGATCTTTGATGAATTTACACAAGCAAAAAATAAAATTGGAAAAGAAGAGCAAGGTAGTGGTTTAGGTCTTTCTATTGTTAAAAAACTGTTGGCACAGTATGGTGCCAAAATAAAATTAACAAGCGAACTTGGAAAAGGGAGTGTGTTTAGCTTTACGTTGCGATTTGATTTAATAGAACATAAAGTAACTTCAGATTATGTGCCGTCTGTATCCTTTGCAGATATTTCGATACTTAAAGGGAAATATATATTGATTGTAGATGACAACACAGTTAATAGAGTGGTTACAGAAAAAATACTAGAAAAAGAAGGTGTAAAAACTAAACAGGCTGTAAATGGTGAAGAAGCAGTCACATTAGTATCAAGCCAAAAATTTGATCTTGTACTGATGGATGTGAATATGCCTGTAAAAGATGGTATTACAGCTGCTAAAGAAATTAGATTGTTTAATAAAAACATTCCTATTATTGCATTAACAGCAGTAGAGATGGATACTATAAAAAATCGTATTTACGAATCTGGCATGAACGATATTGTCTTAAAGCCTTATAGTCTGCCAGATTTTCACAAGGTACTTATTAATAATATATTACAATCTGAAAGCAATGGACAATTACAATTAACAACTTCCTCTCGCGTTTTTGTTAGACGTAATGGTGACAATGAGTAATGTAGTAAAAAAGGTGATGT
>CAYXQH010000840.1:0-2757 GCA_964467425.1 uncultured Saprospiraceae bacterium | reverse complement strand
AGAGTAACATTTTACCGAAACCCATTCCTTTTCTTCTGGGATTTTTCTCTGCCATGATCAATTTATTTTGATATATACTCCGTTTTTAGACGAGGATTTATCTTTTCGTCACTCCAAATAATACAAATTCCTTGCCTAGCCTAGCCTTATAATTAGCAGGTTTCCACGAATATATACATTATAGTTAAATATAAATTGATACCAATTGTTAAAATTTATGAAAAAGCAAATGAAAATCTCTATTTGAAAAGCAGCACAAAGAATAACCTATTCGTTTTTATTACGAACTTGCAATTTTTACAATTGTAAAGTTTTGAATTTCTCATAGGTGATAGTTAGTTTTCTGTGATAAAAAGCCGTATCGCTATATATAGCGATACGGCTTTCTTTATTAACTTAGACTATTTATCTTTTATTGTATAGTCTTCCTTACTCCATTTAGACCTGAATATCCTTTATTTCTTCTTCAAACTCCTCAGCTTTAAATATCAATCGCTTTTCTTTTCTATGCTTTTATAGCCTTTGAATATTTTTCCAAGTTATAGTTTTTCTAAGGACTAAAATCATAAAAATACCCTACTTTTGACAAAATTTTAAAAGTACTTTATTCATGCTATTTCAACACACGACCCTTAACTGCAATGGCTTTTTGCTGGACCTTTCCCAGCCCATCGTGATGGGGGTTTTGAATGTAACACCTGATTCATTTTATGATGGTGGAAAATTCATTACAACGAAATCAATTCTGGAGCAAGTTGAAAAGATGCTAAAAGAGGGGGCAAGTATTATAGATATTGGTGGAATGTCGTCCAGGCCTGGAGCAGAAATTATTTCGGAAAATGAAGAATTGAAAAGAGTGCTGCCAGTAATTCAGGCTATTAAACAATCTTTTCCAAAAGCTATTCTATCCATTGATACGATTCGTGGAAAAGTAGCAAAAGAGGCAGTAAATGAAGGTGTTTCAATTATTAACGATATTTCCGCAGGGGCACTTGATGAGCAAATGATAGAAGTCATCGCAGCATTAAATGTACCGTATGTTCTAATGCATATGCAAGGTAAACCTAAAACGATGCAAGAGAACCCAACCTATGAAAATGCACTTTTAGATATTCTGGATTTTTTCATTAAAAAAGTGGGTCAACTGCGTGCATTAGGACTAAAAGACATCATTATTGATCCAGGTTTTGGGTTTGGAAAAGAAATTGAGCATAATTTTCGTTTAATTAAGTACTTGGATCAGTTTAAAATATTAGAATGCCCAATATTGGTTGGAGTTTCCAGGAAGTCTTTTATTTATAAAACACTGAATATCAATTCAAAAGATGCCTTGACTGGAACTATAGCATTAAATATGGTTGCTCTTCAAAATGGAGCAAAAATACTTCGAGTGCATGATGTAAAGGAAGCAAAAGAAACTATTAAAATATGGCAAACCCTACAAAACGGGTAAATATGAGACAATCTTTGTATCTTTATAAACAAATTATATCGCATTGAAACACCTCAATGAAGACACCATAAAGCGAGCAGGTGTTCGCTTTTTGAAGAACTATTATAAGTTTCGCCCACGAACTGGTAACACCGTTACTTCGCTCGATCAGGAAACTAGTGATGGTATTATCACTGATGGGCTGTTTACTTTTATTGCTGATGATGGCAATCCATTCTTAGCTACGCTCGAAGCAACTTCACATGAATCCAGAGAAGAAGTACTATATAGTCGCCAGGAGAAATTACTCAAATGGGATAGCATTGTTTATGTAGCTTTTATCGCTGTAATATTTTTCTCTTTAAGTCATCATTATGATTGGGTGACCATAAATAAAAATGGTTGGTTAATGACCATTTTTACTTTGCTGGCCATTTCACTAGGTGCTTTTTATATTGTAAAAAGTTTGATTAGTGGCTTTCAGCGATACCGATATATTTATGCGGTAGAGCAATTTAAAAAATACCATGCTAATGAACAGTGGATTGCAATTGCTGATGATGTATTCGATACGAAAACAGATCCTTATTTGCAGGAGTTGAAAACGCAATGTGTTCGTAATGGTTTTGGGCTCATTTCTGTTGATATAGATGAAGAAGCAAGAATATTGATAAGCCCTTCCAGGCAAGAAGTTTTTGGACAAGAAAGAGAAAGTAAACACTTCAACAATAGAGATGAATCTGTAAAATATTCCAAGACACAACGTGTTCGAAACATTTGGAAAAAAACATCTTCCAGGTTTTCATTCCGAGGGAATAGCCAATCCCTTAGTCGCTACGAGCGTTCTTTCACTTCTCAAATGATCTTAAGTTCGATCGCGCTTCTCATTCTTTCAGGTATTTTTTATACAGAAGCATTGAATGCTCCAATGTTTTACCCAAATGAAAGAAAATACGAACAAGAACTCAGTCAAAAAGCTAAAAAATCTAAGCCTGAAACCGAAGATTATGTGCTTGATTCTGCATTAGTAGATCGAGGTAATACCAATGTTAAGCCTTATTTGGAAGTGTCTGGTAATGAAACAGATTATGTAGAAGATGAAGATGATTTTTGGGATAGTGAGATGGAAAAATACTTTGATGACTATGGAGAAAACTATGCGGAAATCTATATTTCACGTGGAGAAGGCAAGTATTTATCCTACGATTGCGAACGGTTTTTTAATTATTCAGGAACAAAATATCTGATACAAGAAGGAACCTATAAAGATGTAAATGAAGCTCGTAAACAGCTTATTCGTTTGAAAAAGGATGGTATAAATGCGC
>CAYXQH010000839.1:0-2761 GCA_964467425.1 uncultured Saprospiraceae bacterium | reverse complement strand
GTTAGATTCCCTTTTTGTGAATATAACGTCAAAGGTATAATTAAAAATGTAAAATTCCTTATCTTGCGACTATAGTTCCAAAAACTCCATAGAAAAGCGATTTATATTCTAAATATCGTGGACTAGATTAGGCACCCCCTCCTCTGCCAATGGCTATTCCTTTATAACTTTTTTCGAGAATTTATGGGCAATATCCCTCCATATTATGATGGCCTACCTGTGGGCAAATCTTCGCTGAATATCTTTGAGCAATGCGCTATTAAGTATAGTGATGCTATTGCAATAAGTTATAATGGCACCCATCTTTCTTATCATGCCTTAAACACGAGTGTAAATCAATTCGCCTATTTTCTTCTTTCCAAAAATATAGACAAACAGTCGCTCATTGTTCTTTCTCTAGAACGATCACCAGAAATGATTATTGCTATTTTAGCCATCATGAAAATTGGCTGCGCTTATGTCCCAGTTGATCCAAATAGCCCACTTGATCGTTTCGATTTTATTATAAAAGATACTCAAGCACCTGTTGTAATCACACAGGCTCATTTAAAAAGTCGTTTTCTTAATCTGGAAACTGATTTGATAGAAATTGATGGCGATTGGAAGGAGAACGATAATTATTCAAAAGAAAACCCAGCTATTAAAATCCAAGCTTCGGATTTAGCGTATTGCATTTACACCTCTGGATCCACAGGTAAACCTAAAGGAGTTTTAATCGAACACCGAAATCTGGTTAACCTCATAAAAGCAGAACAAAAGTATTTCAATCAAAAAGTCAAAAACTTTTTATTTGCTTACTCTTTTGCTTTTGATGGTTCAGTTTTGGTGATCTTCAAAACATTATTAGAAGGTGCTACACTAGTTATCGCTGAGGAAGGTGCTGAAAAGGATATCCATAAAATTGCTCAACTCATTCAACAGGAATCAATCAGCCATTTATTGACCTTCCCTTCATTATACAATATACTTTTAGAAAATGTCCATCCAGATTTATTGCAAAGTTTAGAATCGGTAAGTGTAGCAGGGGAAGCTTGTCCTGGAGCACTGGTCAAATTGCATCATCAGTCCATCCCTAAAGCAAATTTCTTTAATCAATATGGGCCGACAGAAGCTACTGTTGGAGCAACAATATTTAAAACGTCCAAAAATCACAGCGCTGCAAAAACACCTATCGGAACAGCGATTGAAAATGTTTCTATTTATCTTTTGGATGAACAGTTAATTCCCGTTGAAGCAGGTGAAACAGGTGAGATTTTTATAGGTGGAAATGGCGTAGCCCGAGCTTACCTCAATCGCCCAGAATTAACGTTACAAAAATTTATTAAAAATCCTTTTGGAACGGGAAGACTGTATCGTTCAGGCGACTTAGGAAAACGTCTATCGGATGGGAATATAGATTTTGTCGGGAGAGTAGATTTTCAAATTAAACTAAGAGGGTATCGCATCGAATTAGGGGAAGTGGAATCCGTGATTTTAGAACATGAAAAGATCAGAGAATCTATCGTTATTTTACATGGCGAAAAATCAGAAGAACAAAAACTAGTCGCTTATATTGTTCCTTCAAAATCGGCTGACCTTTCTATTAATAAAATCAGAGCTTTTTTAGAAAATCGGCTACCTGAATATATGGTACCAACGAGCTATGTTTTTCTAGATGAAATGCCGCTAACCAATCGAGGCAAAGTAGATCGAAAAGCACTACCCGCTCCAGGAAATGATCGCCCAAATCTGGAAGAAGATTATATCCAGCCAAATACAACATTAGAACATTTTATTTTTAAAAAATGGTCTAACATACTCAATATCAGCAAAATAGGTATTAACGATAAATTTTTTGAATTAGGAGGAAACTCTTTACAAGCTGCTAAATTTATTGCAGACATTCAAAAAACATTAGGCGAAAATATTTTCATTGTAAGTATTTTTGACAACCCAACCATCGCTTCTTTTGCTACGATGTTACAGCGTGATTATAGCTTTGCAATTGAACAACTTTTCAATGAAACAGCTACGAGTTCAGTTCAAGAAAATAGCTCTTCAAAAGGCATTCAAAATCTTAGTGCAGAAGATTTCAACAACTTTAAAAACCTTGTTCCAAAGCACAAAAAATCTAAGTCCGTAAACCATAAAAACAAGCCCGCTATTTTCATACTGGCACCACCACGATCAGGGACGACTTTGCTCCGTGTCATGCTTGCCGGGCATCCGGAAATCTTTGCAGCTAATGAATTACAATTATTGCATTTCGAAGACCTGAACGAACGAGCAAAAGCTTACGAAGGAAAGTTCAGCCTTTGGAAAGAAGGAACCATAAGGGCCTTAATGGAACTTAAAAACATCGATGCAGATGCCGCTAAATCTTTAATCCAAAAAGAAGAGGAAAAAGCAACATCCAGTCAGACCTTCTTCGCAAGTATTCAAGAGTTAATTGGCAATAAAATTTTAGTTGATAAATCACCTTCATACATTCTTGACATCAATGCTTTGGAGCGTGCTGAAAACATTTTTGAAAACGCTTTATTTATTCACTTATATCGGCATCCTTTTTCCATGATTAAGTCTTTTGAAAAGATGCACATGGATCAGGTAATGTATTTAGAAAAGCATCAATATACAGCAAGTCAAACAGGAGAATTAATCTGGCAACAAAGTCATCAGAATGCATTACAATTTTTGAAAAACATTCCACAGCAGCGCCAATTTAATATCTCCTATGAAGCAATGATTTCTGATCCGGAAACAACGATGAAAAACTTATGCG
>CAYXQH010000838.1:0-2769 GCA_964467425.1 uncultured Saprospiraceae bacterium | reverse complement strand
ACTTTAGTACAGAACACCTGGACAGCATGATGCTTGCACTCCATGATGGGAAACCAGTTGGTAGAGTTGGTATTTATTTGAACCCACATTTTGAAGATCAAAGCATTGGTTTTCTTGGAGCCTTCGAAGTAATCGATGATTATAAAGTAACGGAAGATTTACTTTCTACGGCAGTTGCTTATTTCAACAAATTAGGCATCACTGAAATCATTGGTCCTATTGACGGTTCTACCTCAGAAAGCTATCGATTCAGAGAAGCTGGAGGAATGCGCCCGTTTTTCATGGAACCTGTACAAGAAGAATGGTATCCGGTACATTGGAAAAAATTTGGTTTTAAGGAAACAGAAAAATATCAGTCTAATTTGATGAATCTTTCAGGTCTGGATACTGATTTTTTAAAATCCGATGTAGCTAAACTGAAAGAGAAAGGCATCACTCTTAGAACGTTCAACGCTGACAATGCAAAAGAAGAACTAAAGTTATTGGCAGAATTTAATCAGAAAGCATTTAAAAAGAACTTTCTGTTTAGTCCTTTTTCTATTGAAAAGTTTGTCGCGAAATATCTTCCAATGGTTCCATTTTTTGATCCGGAATTAATTTTTTTAGCGGAAGATAAGAAAGGCATAGCAGGTTTAGTTTTTGCGATTCCTGATTATCTGGATAAAAATAAAGAAAGTGTAATCATTAAAACACTAGCCAGAAGACCAGGGGAAGCTTTGGCAGGATTAGGAAGATACTTATCGCATTATATCATTGAGACAACGAAGCAAAAAGGATTTAAATATTTAATCCATGCCTTAATGAAATCAGATAATGCTTCGCTTTCGCTTTCCAGAAAACTAAATGGCAAATTGTATAGCAATTATAGCTTATTTCGATATGCATAAAATAATCTCTGCGATGAATTAAAAGGTAATGAATCGCAGCACTTAAATAAATTAAAATTTAAACAATAAAAAATGAAGTGGTTCAAATATTCAATGACAGCTATAGCAGGGCTACTTTTTCTAACTGTTTTTTTCAGCCCGTTTAAAAAACAGGGGCAATCATATCGAATGATAAAAACAAGCACCATCATCAATGCTTCTCCATGTGAAGTATTTAACTACCTCGGAAATTCGGATAATGCAAAACGATGGTCATCCTTTGTATCCCATATAAAACCGCTCCGTGGAAAAGACGGAACGATTGGATCATTTAGAAGATGTTTTAAAGATGCTGCCGAAAAAAACGAACAGTGGGATGAAGAAATAGTAACGGTAGATCAATGTAAGAAACGGAGATTAACCATTTTTAATCTTCAAAATTTTCCGGTTACTGCTAATGGTTTAGTTACCGAGCAAATTTACGAATGGACGGAAGAAGGAAAATGCAAACTTAGTTTTACTTTATTTTTTGACAAAGAACACAACACCTATTGGCAACAATTTAAAATGGCAGTTTTCGGTCACTACATTAAAAATATTTTTGATAAAAATTTAGAAAACATCAATCGATTTACATCCAAAAATAGTCTAACAACAAGAGGTTAATTAGTATTTTACATTTTAAAAGAAAATCGTTAAATACTAATTATTTTGAACAGTATCAGAAATTTTATATTGGTCAGCTTTTTTTTATGTTCCTTTTCAGGAAATCTATTTTCTCAAACAGAAATACCGGAGGTTCTGGTAATAAACTATATTGACAGTATTGATCTGAGTGAATCAACATTAATCAAAGAAATACGAATTAAAAGAAAAATTTTTAATAAGCCCTATGAAAAACTTGTCGAGCATTTAATTGATTCTACAAAAACGTATGGAGGCAACTGTCTAAAAATCAATTATTTCGATGATGGAGACACTATTCATATGGAAAAAAACTGGAAATGGCCTATTTATTTAAAAGCAAGTATCCATGATTTAGACGCAAGTAAAAGAGATCGTGTTTTTCAGGAACTACAAAGGATTGAAAATGAATTAGATTCTATATATGAAAATAGAACAGAATGGCAGAAGTTTTTCAATGTAGATCCTATCAAAAAAGCAAAAGAAAAAAAATTACGAAAAGAAGAAGCTGAGGAATTTTTCAAAAGTATTGAAACCGATTCTATAAAAAAAGGAATTTTTGAAATCGGTGGTTTAGGAGGAATGGATTATTTGATTTGTATGAACATTAATCTTACGGCAGGTTTATATGTATTTAATGGAAAATCAAATAAACTTTCGATTAATTATAAAACTGGATTTCTAATGTGTATAGGTGGTAATGCATATTATCAATATCCAGCTTTAAAATATCATAGAAGGATTTCAAACCATTGGATTACAGCTTCACTAGGAAGAGAATTTGACATTATCTATTCACGTTCTGGTCAGGAAAAACATAAAGTAGATTACCGTGTAGATGTAGGGTTAAAAATGTATAAGCAAAAAAACCTAGCAATGGAAATATATTTTCCTTTAAGAATAAACAATGTAAGAATTGATTCAAAAATTCCAATATATTTTACGGGGCCAAGTATGAACTGGACTTATTTATTCTAAGAAGAATAAAATTTTAGCTTATGAAAAAGTCATTCAATATCGTTCAGCATTTTTTAGAAAGTGCAAAGAAATATCCTGAAAACATTGCTTTACATGAAGGCAATAATTCCATTAGCTATGCTCAATTGGAAAAGGAAGTTCGTCAAATGGCTCAATATTATCAGTCAAAAGGCATTGAAAAAGGTGATAGAGTGTTAGTTTTTGTACCGATGTCCATTGACTTGTATCGATCGGTCCTGGC
>CAYXQH010000837.1:0-2769 GCA_964467425.1 uncultured Saprospiraceae bacterium | reverse complement strand
AAAAGAAAAGTTTAATCTACCTCATTTTCAACCAATTTAATACTATCTTTGCGCGGTCTAAGAGAAGAAGAATAATTATCTTTTTTATACAGAAACACTTTTACAATTACAATCTTTTTTTTACATCATTAAAAATAATTTAAACTACAAATTTTATAATGGAAAGAACATTAATTTTAATCAAGCCGGATGCTGTCCAAAGAGGACTTGCAGGTGAAGTATTAAACCGCTTCGAACGTAAAGGTTTAAAAATTGTTGGTATGAAAATGATGAAGCTTACTGACAAATTATTAAAAGAACATTACTCTCACATTGCAGATAAACCCTTTTTCCCAGGGATTGCAAAATTCATGAAGTCTTCTCCTGTTATTGCACTTTGCGTAGAAGGTTTAGATTGTGTGGAAACAGTAAGACGTTTATGTGGCGTTACTTTATCCAGAGAAGCTCAGGTAGGAACTATCAGAGGTGACTATGCGATGAGTATTCAAACTAATATCGTGCATGCTTCGGATAGTAAGAAAACAGCGAGAGCAGAAGTAAAAAGATTTTTTGGCTCAAAAGAATTATTCCGTTACGAAAAAGTATTATCTACTAATATTTATTCTACGGATGAGTTGGGGTAAGGTAATTGATTAGAGAGCGTTAAAAGATTAAGGAGGGTTAAGAGCTTAAGTATTTACTTAAATCTTAACCCTCTTTAATTTCTCAGCTTTTTTTAGAACATTTCATATTCGAAACGATAAATCATTACACCATCATTACTCCTTGTCTCCTGCCGCTCCATTAGCCCATCGATCGTATATTTAGTTTCTGTTACTTCTATTGGACGCTCTCCCATTAATCGTTCAAACTTTACTACATTATTATTTTCATCATAGTCTCGAATATCTACAAACAAACTCCCACGATCCAGGTCTTTCATACTATGTTTAGTTTGATTGCCTCTCTCATCATATTCATATTCATCGACACGAATGATTACTTCATCTTCGCTTAGCACTTCGATCTTTTCAATTTGAGCCTTATCATTTCTATAAAAATCAAAAAAGCGAACAGTTTCAAAACCTTCTTCGTCAACAATTACACTTTCTACCAAATCACCATGTTCATTGTATTCAAATTCTGCTTTTCGTTCTATAGCTCCAGTGTCTGTATGAATGAGTTCTTCTAACACCCGATCTTCGCTATCAAACTTTCGGAATTCTTTTCCTTCTGTTACACCGTCCTGATCAACAATATCTATAGTAGTCGTTTTATCTGCTTCACTTCTACTATAGTTTTTATAGGAAACAGAACCATCTGCATAGTTTATAACTACTTGTTTGGCCTTACCACTTTCGTTATATTCAATTCGAAGAACCTGATCAGGTATTTCACCAGAAGAGTATTGTTTCTCAACGATTACTCTACCCTTTTCATCAAACTCATAAATTGTCTTGGCATCCAAGGCCCCATCAAAATTATAGTTCTTCAACAAGGTCGTATTACCCTGCTGATCACGTTCTTCAAAAACGTTTAAGGTTTCTTCGCTATCTGCACCCCCCGAAACGAAGGTGCTTATTTTATTAATTTTGTTCATCTTATTTTCTTGTGTATAAATCCATAGGCTGATAATATTCTCATTTGTTTTATTTATTCCCAAAAGGAACAGCAAGACTCAACCAGGGTATTGCAATAAAGACACCGTCATCAAGGGAAGAAAAAGGCGTCAGTAAACCATAGTCCAAACTTACATTTTCCCAAGCTGTTCTTGCACCTATAAATGAAAGCAACCCATTGCTTCCGGCTGTACCGATAAAATAGTTTTCTGACATAAAATAGGTTTTTTGATTAATACGTATCATTCCACTCAAGGAAATAGTAGGAGAATTCGCCCAGTCGCCTCCTGCAAAACCATAACCTAAACCAATGGTAAGATTAGCATCCGGGTTTCCAATCGTTCCAACACCATAAGCTATTCCTGCAAATCCATTATCTAAATCACCACCAAGCACCGTTGCAATTAATGCACCTCCTCCAAGAGAAAATTTATCTTCTACAATAGGAAAAGAAACTTTAGGGGTAATCCAAAATGGAGATGGCGTTCCATTAAACAAAAACAAAGGAACCATTCCTGCTCCAATGGAGAAATTATCTGTAAGTCCATAACTTACCTGATTTAAAAATATCCAGGAGTTTTGATAATAACCTTCTCCCTTTTTTAAATTAAATGCATTGGGCGCCCAAAAATATCTGGCCGTATGCGTGTAAGCTCCCCAATAATCATCCCCGATTATTCGATCCGGATCCACCTTATCCATTGATTCAATATCATCTTTATTGATTGTTACTTCCCCAAGATTCTTAGTTTTAATCACAATCACTTCTTTAGTTCTTTTTGTGATTTCCCCTAGATAACGGTTTCCATCTTTTGTTTCTATTTTCCACATTTCATCATCTCCACTTTGTGCAAAACTTGTGGACGGCATACTTATTCCAATAATAAATAAAAAGAAAAGGATAAACGTTTTCTTAAGAGAAAAGGAAGAAATACTCATTTGGTTATTCATAACTTTATTTTTGTTAGATAATGGGGGTAAATATAAAAACAAGTTTATGAATTATAGAAAAAGCCTTTACTTATCTTTTCTATTAGAATATCTACGCTTGGAGTTTTGCCTCTAAAACAAGCTAGCCATTACCTCAATTCGAGATAATGGCCAGAATATTTTACCGATTGTTAACTTATTATTTTATGATTAGCTTTTGCGATTGTGCAAAACTATCCGT
>CAYXQH010000836.1:0-2770 GCA_964467425.1 uncultured Saprospiraceae bacterium | reverse complement strand
ACTTATGGCAGACAAAAGATAAACAAAACTGTCTTATGTGACTTTTATTACATAATACTCATCTTCAAACTTTGTATCTTTATGCCTTTAATCTGAAATAGAATGGAGAAAAAGGACATAAAAAACACCTTGAGAAAACATTTCCCCATGTTTGACCAAGCGGAGTTAATAGATGAATTGTCCTCGAAAGGCATATATATGTATGTGCCATCTGATCAATATATTTTGGAAGTTGGTAGCTTTATCAAGGTTATTCCATTAGTTATTAAAGGATCGGTTAAAGTAATTAGAGAAGAAGGTGAAGGTGAATTACTGCTCTACTACATCAAACCGGGTGAAAGTTGTGCCTTAACTCTTTCCTCTTGTATGCGTAGAGAACAAAGCAGTATCAAAGCAATTGTTCAAGAAGAAACAGAATTAATTGCAATTCCAGTGGAAGAAGTATATTATATGGTTAGAAAATATCCAGCTTGGCAAGATTTTGTTATTAATTCTTATAGCTATCGTTTTGAAGAAGTGATGAAAGTATTAGGAGATATTGCTTTTCATAAAATGGATGAACGTTTGATCAATTATTTGGTTAAAAGAGGAGAAACTGTTTCATCTTCAGACTTGAGTATTTCTCATCAAGAAATTGCTGATGATTTAGCTACATCCAGAGAGGTAATATCCAGACTCTTGAAACAACTAGAAAGAACTGGAAGCATTAAGCTTTCCAGAGGAAACATAAAATTGATTAATTTAATAAGTGCTTAAAACCCATGTAATGATGAAAAAAAATCTACTCTTTTTATTTGTTCTTCTTTTTACTCTTCAAGCCCAGGCCCAAGAGGTGCCTGAAGTACAGAAAAGCTTGGTCACTAAAGTTACAGCCACTTGGTGTATAAATTGTGGAACTTGGGGCTGGAGTCTGTTCGAAGGAATTTTAGAAGACAATGCAGAGAAAGCATTAATAGTTGCCAATCATTATAGTGGTGACCTTGACAATCCAACAGCTGAAGATATTGCAAGCAATTTTAATGCTACTAGCCAGCCTCGATTTGTTCTTGATAATACGGACCAGAGTGCAAGTAGTGGTAGTGCCGCAACAAAAAGAACAGAGATCAAAAATCAAATTGATGCTAATTTTCTATTAAGCCCGGTTGTAAATGCGGGACTTGATGTAATACTAGACGGTAATCAGTTGATCGTAAATACAAAAACTAAATTTTTCCAAGCTGCTACAGGAGAATATTATGTCGGAGTTTATATCATAGAAAATGGTGTAGTGAACTTTCAATCCGGACAAGGAATGAACGCAGCACATAAAAATATAATGCGAACAGGAATGAGTACAGGAACGTTTGGAGACCTTGTAATGAATGGTAATATTAATATGGGGATGGAATTTGATCATGATTTTTCAATAATGCTTAATTCTGCATGGAACGTAGATAACTTAGAAGTTGCAACAATCGTCTGGAAAAAAGATGCAGACAAATATCAGTTTGTCAACACCCATTCTACGACTACTTTTGGCACACCTACTCAAGTGGCAGAAATTTCTGCCGATGTGTTAACAATGACTGTTCAACCAACTGTAAGTCAAGGAAATAGTACTTTATTAGTAGATGTAAAAGATCAACAAGATGATTTTCAAATTCAAGTTTTCAACCAACTTGGACAACTACAAAAAAATATTTTTGACGGACAATTAAATGTAGGATTGCATCAGTTCCCATTAAGCGGAAACTTCAGTGCAGGAATGTATTATGTTCGGATTCAAAATAATGAAGGCATACTCACTAAAGAGTTTATTATAAAATAATTTACTTCTTTGAGTTTAAAAAATCTTCTTTCTACAAATAGAAAGAAGATTTTTTTTTGCCCCTATGTAACTTTTGTCACCATAGCTCATGATGCATTAATCATAACTTGAGATTATGAAAGAATTATCAAAGGTCCAAAAGCTTCTCCTGGTTTGTCTAATCTGCGCAAGCCTGGTTGCCTTAATAACTTTTGCGATTCTATATTTTAAAAATTAAAATCAAATATCATGAAAAAAAATGTAGGAAGTATTGATCGAATCATTCGACTATTAGGGGCAGTTGCAATAGCTGTTTTATTCTTAACTGGAGTAGTTAGTATTTCTTCTACCCTGGGTATTGTCTTGTCAGTAGTAGGTGTAATATTCGCCTTTACAGGTTTGACTAGCTGGTGTGCTATTTATTCTTTGGTTGGCCTATCCACTTGTCCTATTGATTCTAAAAACGCATAAATACATTTTAAGTATTTCGTTGTAAAAACACCTTTGCTGTAGAAGCAAGGTGTTTTTAGTGACGAAAACCAGTAGAAACGCTTCGAATTTTAATCCAATCCTAACGAATACTCGACTATTCAAAAAATACTATTTTAAAATTAGAACTTTAGGTATTTTTAAACAGCTTCGTTTAATACCTATTCAAATGAAATCAATAAAAAACATCCTCTTCTTCATTGTTCTAGTTTCTGGATTTAATTGCAAAGAAAACACTAAGGCTCCTCAGGTAATTCCAAGTGCAGAAAAGAAAAAGCCTACCGTAAGTTTTACTTTTGATGATGGCGCAACAAATGACATAGTGAATTTCAAATTTGAAGAATGGAATAACTTAATTTTAAGTGCTTTAGAAGACGCAAACTTGAAAGCTATTTTTTTCGTAACCGGTATTAATAAGAGAGATAAAAAAGGGGAATTCTTATTAGAAGAATGGGACAAACGAAATCACAAGATTGCAAACCATACCTTTTCTCA
>CAYXQH010000835.1:0-2780 GCA_964467425.1 uncultured Saprospiraceae bacterium | reverse complement strand
GAAGTTGCCAAAACCTATTCTGCTAGCAATTTTAAACAGATCGTTTGCCCTAAAAACAAAGGGAAATTGGTTAAGCTGGAATTAACGCCAGCAGAAATGGGTGCCTATGATCTAGATTTAATAGTGGAATATTCAATCGGCTCCTATAACGATACATATCGAACGTCAATCACCAAAAACGACAAGCTTTTATTCCTACCTGAAAATAAAGTCAATAATTAAAAATAGCTTTCCATAATATAAGGCTGGAGGGCCTTATTAATTTCAATAAACAAATTCCTGGATTATTAATGATACTTTAATTTTAAAAAAGCTATTATAATAGCATGCTTTTTGGAATAAATACTAGAAACCACTAGGTTAATGAATTTCAGAAAAGCAATTATACGTACAGTATCATTTATTGACGAAGAACGGGACAAGAAGCTTCATCTTGCAAAAAGTAATGCTTCACCTGGCTGTTCTTTAGTACTTGGTTTTTTTGTTATGCTTTTTTCTGCTTTTGGATATGTGGTTTATTTTTTAGCAAGTCCAGCGGCAGGTATTCTCTGGTCACCTGTAGCCAATTTTATTTTAGCTATTGTTACGATTGGTTATTTTTCGTTTAAACATGGTTGGAAAGGAGATGCTAAACCAAAATCTCCACTAGAGTATTCACCAAAAAAGATATATAAATCAAGCATCTTTGACCTTATTAATATGTTCATTTTTGTGGTTTCTTTCTTTGGTATCTTCTTTAGTTTAGGAGAAACAAGCTTTTCGATTTTTGGCGGAATATGTTTATTTTTCTCCTTGTTCGGATTGTTTAATGTTGGGGTAAATAATAATAAAACCTATAAGGAAAATAAATTTTTTGGCGCTTCAAGAGTAGAAGTCGAAACACCAAATGCCAAGATAGGAGAAACGATATCGATTCAATTTTTTAATGAAATGCTTCAAGAGAAATTATTTGAAGTAGATATTGTATTCCGAAATATACAGGAGCATTGGGTGATAGATGAAAAAGATAAAAAGAAAAAAAACAAGAAGTTAGAAACGATTGTGTTGTATGAAGAAGCAAGAGAAGTGCAAGTCGTGGGTGACACGATCAATCTTGATTTTGAAATACCAAACGATAAGGTAAAACCAACTGATTACGCGATCAATAATCCTACTTACTGGGAATTGGAAGTTTCTAATAAATCGATCGGATATTATTGTCGCTTTTTTATCGATGTGCTTCCTCATGATGAGGTGATTCTTGAAGAAAGCTTAGCTTTGAAGTTGAAAGAAAAAGTGGTGTAGGCTAGATTGAATATTCAATATTCTTTAAGGCATACTTTATTAAAAAAAGAAACGTTTTTCTTATATCAATTATACTGAAAATACAAACTATGAAAAGAATATCCACCCTCGCTTTTTTTATCTGCTTTTCTCTTGGGATTACCCTGGCCCAAACCAAACTCATCTCCCATAAAAGTCATAGTGGGAGTATTTCGAATTTCAAAATAGCTTTGGATGAAAATTTATGGGATTTAAGTGCTTCTGATTTTGGAGAAGCGCCAAGGCCAGATATTCACTATTCTGTTTTGGATAGTTTGGTTTTTGTCAACGATTCTGTTTCGATCATGTGGACAAGTAGTTATTGTTCCTGGTGGGGTGATAAAGATACCACCAAATGGATGCCTGGAGGTGCATATTTACATAAGCATCCATTGTTTTCAAAACAGCATGCACTCGATAGTATAAAGAGTGTTTTGGATAGCACTTATAATTTTAGAAATAAAGCAGAATCTGCAGTATTTGTTGGCTATGATAACGGACAGCAAATTTCAACAAAAAAAATAAAACAAACGCCCTCTAAAAGAGCCATTCGAAAAGCAAAAAAAGAAGCAAGAAAAGAGGCAAAAAAGAAAGCTCGTAAAGAGCGAAAGTTAAAAAAGAAAAAGTTGCAAGAGGAGAAAGTAAATCCAGATTGGCAACCTGTTGTCAAACCAGCGCTTATTGCTGCGGCTATTAGTGATGACCCAAAAGATCCGCCTGCGCCTTTCGGAGCTTTAAAGCTAATTCTTATTGGAACTGCCATTTTTTTGGGGATACTAACTACCTTTTTGTATCAACGTATTCCAGGGTTAAATAGGATCGAGGCTAAGTCGGTTTAAGGGTGAATACTTCGCTAAATAATATTAGAAGTTTTTGGAAAACACAATTCTATTGTTTTCTGTTTTTGTGTGTTTTATTTATTCCTTTTCCTTTTTATCTTTTTTCTTTTCAACAAGAAATTACGTCCTTTCTATTTGGACCAGCTATTACTTTTCTATTACAGACTGGATGGGGTATTGATACAGTAAATAACAAAATCAGTTCGGATTCGCAGAACTTGTATGCCTTAGTGTTGCTCTTGTTTATTTTAGCTACGATCATCTCCTTGATTTTGACTAACCTCAAAAACTGGCAAGTTTATCGGAATCGTATTTTTCAAATTATTCGATTGGTCTTTACTTATTATTTAGCACTTCAATTGCTGAAGTATGGTTTTCATAAATTATTTAAAGCACAGTTTTACCTTCCGGAGCCAAATACCTTATACACACCTCTTGGACAGGTCTCAAAGGATTTAATGTTTTGGTCAACGATGGGGACCTCTTATGGTTATAATGTATTTATGGGCTTGCTAGAGATTATTCCGGCGATTTTATTGTTGTTTAGAAAAACACGACTCCTGGGACTTTTGATAGCTTTTCCTGTACTGCTGCATGTTGTAGCGATCAATTTTGGTTTTGATATTTCTGTAAAGGTGT
>CAYXQH010000834.1:0-2787 GCA_964467425.1 uncultured Saprospiraceae bacterium | reverse complement strand
GCTAAGCTTAGATTTTAACCTTTTTTAAATTAAAATTATGACATTCAAATTCATTAGTAAAATAGCCTTGTTTGCTTTATTAGGGCTTGTTGTTTTTAGTTCTTGTTCGAAAGAAGATAGTGTTACACTTGTAGAAACAGAGGAAGAACTTCCATTGCAATTTCAAATGACAATTAATGGTACTACTGTCCAAACTGATGCAGTAGCTGGGTATTGCCAAAATGATAGTGTAGAATTTATAATTATTGCTAATAAAGAAGCTAACCTTAGCTTTCCTTTAGAAACGCAAAATTTTGAGCCAGATGATTTTACTTATTTCACAAGTATATCTGACGAGTCAACATGGAGTTATGGCGGTCAGGCTTTTGGAGAAGATGTTACCGGTAACCCTGGTTTGTTAATCTCTTTTAGTAATGCAATTATTACCATTGAAGCGAATGATGGCCAAACAGTAGTTGGGTCTTCTGAAGGAACTCTTTACGGATTAGATGATCAAGGTCTTCCTACCATCGAGTATCCATATAGCATGGAGTTTACAGCTGAAATAATTCAGGAAAGCACTTTTTGTGAATAAATAATAAATCTCCGCCTATAACACCAAGTCAATATTAATTGGCTTGGTGTTTATGATAATATGAAATCTGATATAGACATAATAAAGGATTGTTTGGAAGGGAATCAGCTTGCCTGTAAAAAACTATATGAGAAGTATGTCCCATATTGCTACGGCATTTGTATTCGCTACGCTGTCTCTCAATCCGATTTGAAAGATGTGGTACAGGTTATTTTTTCTCAGGTATTCCAATCATTGAAAAATTATGATAGTGGAAAAGCTCAATTTAAAACCTGGTTTACTCGAGTATGCGTCAATCATATTTTATCCTACAAAAAGAAACTAATACGGAGTTTACAAACTCAGAACTTTGAAAACTCATATGAAATAGATCGTGTTTATTCTGGAAATAATGTAAGATAAAATTGATAGAGAACACATTTTATCTTTGCTTGAAAATATGCCTATCAATTATCAAGCTGTTTTTAACATGTATATTATCGATGGTTATTCGCATGATGAAATTGCAAAAGCATTAAACATTTCGACGGCATCTTCCAGAGTGATTTTAAACAGAGCCAGAGGATGGGTAAAAAAAACGTTTGTTAACCATTTAATTGCTTAAAATGAACGAACAAAAAGAATTCGACAAATATATTAAGGGGCTTTTTAATGAAGACCCAAAAGTTCCTTCAGAATTAAAATGGGAAGCAATGGATATTGAACTACCTGATAATGTAGTACATTCCAAAAAGTCTAGGAGAAAGTATATTCTGTTTTTCCTTTTTATTTTTCTGGTTACCTCAATTGCATATTTTAGTATAAACAGAAAAGATGCAGTGAAGGTGCAAACCTCCACAGCTATCGCCGAACAAATTCAAGAGGAAGCGAAATTAAGTGCTCCTATTATCGAAAAGAAAATGGACGACCCTATATTAACTTTGGAAGCAAAGGAGGCAAGTACATCAACTATTTCAAATACTACTACTGTCCAGTCTGTTCAGAAAGCTGAAGCAAAACCATATAATATTACCTCTATAGCAGGGTACGCTTCAGGCAATGAGCATTCCATTACAAAACAATCAGATAATAACGTTAAAACTAATGTAGCATTAAAAGAGGTGGATTCTTCTTCTTTAAATGATGAAACCACAAAGATAGTCCTGTCAAGGTCTGTTCAAGTAGATGAACCCATTCAAAAACAGGAATATCAAATAGTAGAACTTTTGCCTGGGAAGGGGATAGACTTTTTGAAAATAGACTATGCTAAAGACGTGACTTTAGAGTTGAATCCATTATTTTCTAATAATAAAGATCATACAAACGGTTCCTTTAAAATAAAAGAATTTTTTGTCGGCTATGGTTATAATCATTTTAAACTCAATGTAAAGGAGTCGAATGTTTTAAAAGATAAAGTAAAGAATGTATTTGGTCAGAGCTTCAATGTAGGTTTGAGATTAGACATGAATAAAAATTGGAGAACGCAAATTGTGTTAAAATATGATCGATATCATAGCGCATTTGATCATACCAGAATATTAGATCCAGAAGTCGATATCCAAAATTACCGAATCATTAACAGAGAGGAAATCACCTATCACAATAATTTTACAAACACATTAGGATTACAATTAGGCCTGGACCGAAAATTAAGTATTGCGAATCATTTTCAAATTTATGCTGGAGTGAATATTATGCCGACCTATATGTTGAACACTACTGGTAAAACAACTGATGATACGATTGTAAGGACCTTGTCTTACGACGATCAAAATGGAAAATTATCAATAGCTGGTGGGCTTAATGCAGGGCTAGTGTTTTCAGTAAATCGTTCTGTCAATTTAGAGTTGGTCTATCAGATGAATCAGTTTTTCTTCAATGACATTTTTATCAATGATGGAATAAAAACGAATCAACAGCATGCTGTTTCGTTGTTGTTGACCTATAAGCTGAAAGAGTAAAATGTAAACATATAGAATAGTTAAAAAAGGGGAGGTTTTTTGATTTTAAAATTTTAGGTATTTTTGACTTATATTATGAAGAAGAAAATACCTCAAGTAGAGTTTGTTAATCAGAACCTCCCAAAGGCTCATTTTGATTTGGTGCCTATCGAAGAATTATTTCAACGAGAAGTAGAGCATGAGATCACGAACATTCATACCGTTAAATTTTATATCCTGATCATTATTACTGAAAATCAAGGTAGCCATACTATTGATTTTACGGATTATAAA
>CAYXQH010000833.1:0-2790 GCA_964467425.1 uncultured Saprospiraceae bacterium | reverse complement strand
TATGCTTATCACTCCTCACCTCTCACCTCTCACCCTTCACTCCTAAACAAAAAAACCACCGAAGATTACTCTCCAGTGGCGGATTTTACTACTCAGAAAAATAAAGATAATTTATGTCTTTTGGGTGCCCACTTTTTAAGCCGGCTAATTCATAGCTTTGGTTTTTTCGAATTATGTTATTATAAAAATAGAAGGAAGATTGGCTTCTTCCACATTAACCCGACAAATGCCCTAAAAAATCCGACGAAATATTATGCTACTTTATAAAGGAATAAAAAAGGACAATTATTGGTCTAACCATAATTTAAATGCCCGTACTTTTTCACGACTGATCAAAATATCTTCCTTTTTATCTTGCCCTTTTAGTTGAATTTTCAATCGACTATTCGAAAAGCTGGTAACATTTTCAATAGCTTGATAAGCGGTAATAAATTTACGATTTAGACGAAAAAACATCTTTGGATCCAGTAATTGCTCCAATTGTTCCAAATTATAATCTACCTCATACTTCTTTTGAGACGTATTTCGAAGCCAGGTAACTTTGTGTTCACTGTAAAAAAAGTCCACTTCTTCTACTGGAACGGAAGAAAGCTTCGAACCGGATTTTATGATAAACCGCGTTTTATACTGACGCGTAATCATCTGCATCGTTTGCTGAAAAATGCTTAAATCCGGAAGAACGACTTGTTGGGTAGGATTAGTAATTGGATATTGTTCTTTAAACTGTTCAATCGCTTTTGTTAACTCCTCCTGATCGATTGGTTTTAAAAGATAATCGATGCTATTTACTTTAAAAGCCTTTAAAGCATATTCATCAAAAGCAGTGGTAAAAATAACCGGGCAGGGTACCTTTCCTTTTTCAAAAATTTCAAAACTTAATCCATCTGCCAATTGAATATCAAAAAAAGCTAAATCAGGAGCCTCGTTTTCCTCAAACCATTCTACTGCGGATTCAACAGAATCGAGATGACTAACAATTTCGATTTTTGAATCATAAGCTAAAATCAAGTCCGATAATCGTTCGGCTGCTAATGCTTCGTCTTCAATGAGAATTACTTTCATAGCTAAGTAAAGGGATTTTTACAATAAAATCAGTATTCGTTTCTGTAATGCTAATGGGTTGATCCGTAAGATATTCGTATCGCGCTTGAATATTAGGTAATCCAATTCCTGTCGATGCTGTTACACTATTTTTTCGTTGCAAATTATTGGTAACAATCACATCGTAAGCGTCATGCGAGACATCAACCTTCAAAGGCTTTGCTTTGGAAACCACATTATGCTTAATGGCATTCTCTACCAACATCTGCAAAGTCATTGGAGCAATTTGAAAATCTTTCACTCCATCAAGATCAATCTGAATATCCAGATTATCACTAAATCGCATTTTAGACAAATAAGTAAACGCTTCTAAGGCTTCTGTTTCTTCACTTATTTTCACCGTTTCTTTATCCTTTGTTTCTAAAACATAGCGATACAAGTTGGACATTTGCTTAATGAACTTTGCCGCCTTATCCTGATCTTTATAGACTAAGGTAGAAAGCACATTAAAACTATTGAATAAAAAATGAGGATTGACTTGATTTTTTAAAGTTTCAAAACGGGCTTTGAGGTTTTCATTCTTTAAACGCTCTGCTTCAGAAGCCGAATTTCTCCATTCTTTTAAAAATGCCCAGCCATGAAAAAACATCGAAATAAACGCCGTAATCAAAAGTGCAGAAAAATAAAAGCTAGGTTCAAAAATACTGATTGCTTGCTTAAAACTCATGTCATGAACTAAAATCAGCCAGAACGTTAACCAGATAGTTAATGACCCTAGGGTGTAAACAATTGTTGCTAGAATACCGAGCGTAAAGCGAACCTCTGTTCTATCTAACCAGGAAAACTTCTTGGTCAAATAATCCTGAATCATGCCATTTCCCATCCAAAGAATAACCCATACCATCCCCTGAAAAACAGCTGTCAGTATAAAGCTTCTGGTATCCGTAACCCCCATGTACTTCCCAAAAATTGCAGTCACACTTAATCCTCCGATGAAGAATAACAACAACGCTTCCTTTATAAATTTCCGAGCCTTCAAAGTGATCGAGTTTTGTTGAATACTACTTTCTTTCATGACTAAGTTACTATTTTTATCGGTATATCGGTACATGATTTATCGGTACACGGTGTTCGTTTTGCGATTACACCTTGTACCGATAAACCGATACACCTTGTACCATTTTATTATCCTTCCACCGCTTCCTTAGCTTTCTCCAAATGGTAGGTATTTCCACCTTCGCCCCAGGTTGGGTGAATAGAAGACGCTTGTTTAAATGCTTTAAATAATTTATCTGCTTCTACTAAATCTTTATAAGCATTCTTTGCTCCTCCTCCCCAAAAAGCAGGGGTGTAAAAAACCAACTGCGCTCTCAAATAAAAAGCTCTGGGATTATTCTTATCGATAGCAATGGCTTTTCCAAAAGCTTCATGTGCCATTGGGCTATATTTTCCACCGGCAGTCATTGGATTCGCCCAAATTCGGCTGGTATAAATATACCCTTGCAAAGCCAGTACTTCTGAGTTATTCGGCTCCAATGTTTTACAAAGATCCAAAGCTGCTTGTGCCTTATCCGAAAACGTTTCGATCTGATCAGTCTTCCCGTCTCGCATGGCTAAAGAAGCCAGGTTTACATTACATAACGAATTATAATAAGATGCTAACCATTCTTTTTTCTCCGCATTTGCAATACGCTCAAAAACATTCGCCACTTTCTGAAGATCATCCATTGTTTTGGCAGCTTCCATTTG
>CAYXQH010000832.1:0-2791 GCA_964467425.1 uncultured Saprospiraceae bacterium | reverse complement strand
GACAAACTACTAAAATAAGCACCATAAGGACAACCTCTAACACATCGATCTCTGGTTTGGCATTGTCCTCTTTTGCCTTTATGGATTTCTGGATCATAAGTCGAAAGGTTGGCTACACGTCCTGGAGTGATAACTCGCTTGGGATAAACTTTTGCGACAGATTCCCGAAGGTGTTGCTCAGCACAATTTAATTTGAATGGTGGAAGAAATTTGCCGTCCGGCACTTGTTTAAGGCCTTCTTTCTGACCGGATACTCCAACGAAAGTTTCCACATAATCATACCAGGGCTCTATATCTTTATATCGAATAGGCCAGTCAATAGCAACGCCATCTTTTGCATTGGCTTCAAAATCAATATCACTCCATCGATAACAATGTTTTCCCCACATGATAGAACGTCCACCAACATGATGTCCCCGAATCCAATCAAATCTGCCTACTTCATCATAAGGATATTCATCGTCTTTATTGATCCAATGTAGATGATCCTGACGAACCCACCAATGCAATCGGTTTTGCTGGAAATAATGTTTTGCAATTTCTTCAGCGGTGACCATATTTTGATTAGGTAGTTCCCATGGGTCCAGATTCGCGGTAGGGTAATCACCATGCTTGACCATTCTACCTCGTTCGAGAACGAGCGTTTTATACCCTTTTTTACAAAGCTCCATAGCTGCGTATCCGCCGCTAATACCGGAGCCAACAACGATCGCATCATAGGTGCGTTCTTCTTTTCCTTTAGAGTTGAAATTCATATCGCCCAAGCTTTTCCACCCACTGATTCCAAAGTAATACAAGCCTCGTATTCTCCTGGAACAGGTAGGTAATTTAAAAATTTTGTTCCTATTTCTTCTGTCGACAAATAATAGGCGACCGTTTGTTGCCGCAGATTCATAAACGCATTTTTAGCATCTGCTAAGTTTTCATCTTCAGTTGTACTTAGCGTTTGCAATGCTGCTAGTTTTTCATCAGTACCTAATTTTAAAAAGGCACTAAAATCTTGATCCTGGTCTTTTAACGTTGGTGCCAAATGCTCAAAGAAAGCAGTTATTTCTTTTTTGTAGTCTGCTTTATCTTCTGCTTTATAAACCGTTCCGACCATGGTGTCTATTGTTCTGTGAACACCTACTTCAGAAGCAGAAGGGCTATCTGTTTTGGGAAGAATGACATCGACAAGGTTTTTAATTAATGAAAATTCAATTTCGTTAAAAAAAGTAGGCTCATATAAATCTACTACTGTATCTGTCCCTGATTTACATCCGGATAGAATGGTAGCTATAAGTGGAGCACCAACTGCAGAGCCAGTCATCAAAGCCGTATATTTTAAAATTTTGCGTCTTTTCATAATCTTAATTTATATCCTTTAAGGTACTCTTTTTTCTATATTTATTTGAAGAAAAACCATTGTAAAATAAAGAAGGTTTTTTTAAAAAATATTTATTCTGTTATAATGTGCGGGATTAATTTTATAATTTAAATTTCTAATATCAAAACCAAAAAACAAAATGAAAGTATTACCTCTTCTATTTTTTTCAATCCTTTTTTTTGTAGCTTGCCAGTCTGGCATTGAATCTCCGACCGAAAATAATAAAACAACATCGGAAGATACTGCTATGTCAAGATCAACTGCTAAGGTTGAAAAAACGGAAACAAATCAAAATGATTTAAGTCAATTTGTAATAGATGGCTATGAAATTATGGATTCGCTTTGGGCTGACCTCAATAATGATCAACGAGAAGATATGTTATTGGCCTTAAAGCAAGAGAATGAACCGGAGTCCTCAGATATGGAAGGCTCTGTGTACCGTCCATTATTGATTCTCCTACGGCAGAAAGATGGTTCTTTGAAAAAAGTACGGCAAAATAATTATACGATATTATGTCGGGACTGTGGTGGTGTTCTTGGTGAGCCTTATTCTCAGATGGTTGCTAAAGGGAATTATTTTTCGGTTGAACATCATGGTGGAAGCTCCCAACGTTGGACCAAAGTTGTTACCTATAAATATCAGGAAGACGATCAGGAATGGTATCTGCACAAAGATGGTGGAGTCAATTATTCTACACATGATCCAGATCTTAAAATGAAAGAAACAGTGCAATCCAGCAAGGATTTTGGAATCATCAAATTTGAAGACTACAATATTTATGGAAAATGAAAGACCAATGAATAAAATGAATTTTCCGATTCAAGAATGCTTTTTAAATAGCTTCAATAAAAGCCTGTAATTGGGCTTGAAATTTTTTTGCTAGCTCTTCGTCCAGAATACCTTTTTCTTCAGAAAAATTCTGATTAAAAGAGGGGAGGGAAAAACCAATAATTGGACTTTGGTTCATAAACTTAAATTTATTTAAAGCAATATCTAATACTGCTTGTCCACCTCGCCCACCCGGAGAGGTTGCCATTAAAAGCATCGGTTTACTTCCCCAGGTGTCTTTATCAATTCTGGAAATCCAATCAAATATATTTTTAAAGGCTGCGGAATAAGCCCCGTTATGTTCTGCAAAGGAAATGATGATTCCGTCAGTTTGGTTGATATGTGCTTTGAATGATTTAGCTAATTCGGGGATGCCATTTTCGTTTTCCTTATCAATACTATAAATTGGCATTTCAAAATCATTGAGATCAAGAATAGTAATCTCTGCATCTGTAATTTGATTTGCGGAATAAGTTGCTAATTTTTTATTAATCGAGTTTTTACTACTACTAGCGCCAAAGGCGATAATTTTCTTAGACATATTTTAATGTGATTTTTATATCGGTTTTTTAATCCTCAAAATAGTTAAATCCTTT
>CAYXQH010000831.1:0-2793 GCA_964467425.1 uncultured Saprospiraceae bacterium | reverse complement strand
AAATTCCACATTCCACATTCCACATTCTTTCTACCCAGATGCAACCTTTTAAATACGGGTTTGTCTTTAAAACAAACAACCCTCAGGCCATGAAAAATGTAATCTGCACTTTACTGCTTTCAATCCCATGTTTTTTATTAGCTCAAATCGATGATTATTGTCCTTGTCAGGAAACGGAAGAATCTTATTACGAGGATATTTATGAGTATGTGAGTTCTGTAAATACCGAATTATCAGTCAATTTGCCACCAACAACTAGTACTACGGCTTTCATTCCCCCAGTTATTGAGCCAGAAGAAGCGGTGATAACAATTGTCCTCCCTAAGGAGGAAGAACCAGAAAGAGAACCAGAAGAAGTGTTAGAAGAAAAAACTGATATGACGACTTCTTCAAGCTCTACATCCAAAAGGACCAAACTCAAACGATCCAAAAAAAGAGGAAAGGTAAAACTTAAGCGACGTAAAAAAGCGAAAAAGTATAAAGGCAAATGCCCTTTCTTTTAATTTGAGTATCTGCTTAAGCTTTCTTGATCATTACGATGTGAAAATTATTTTTGTTCAGAACTTGGACGAACGATCACGTCATCGATAAAATAATAACTGTAGTCTATGCTATTTGCAAGACGTTCTGTTTTAGTATCAGCATCCGTAAAGAAATTTCCAATGATGATGTAATCAAAATTGAACTCAGCCGTTACGGTGCCTGATATTTTATGCCATTCATTGGGTTTATTGGAGAGGACTTCTTCTGCATTAATTACGGGGTCGAAATAATGAATACCATATTCACTATTGTCCTGGATTTCCACATCTGAAAAAGCTAAGCCAATATTATTGACTTGAAGAGACGTAGACATTGGATTCACCCAAAATTCTATGTAATAGTTTTTATGTCGTTTTACCTGTTCGGTTAATTTAATTTGGATGTATTCTTTACAATGTTGGGTATAGGAAGCACAACCATATGTTTTTATGCCAACCATAGCTTCACCTGTTCTGGCTTTATGAGCAATGATTTCTACACCTTTTCTTGGCGGTCTAACTATTGGAATTGTTGTATTCGTGAAAATATCAGGAGAGCCCAGATTGGGTGTTGTCCAATCCTTCATTTTTTTTTCAAAAAAAAGATGGTTAGGAACCCAAATAGGGGCGGCCTTTTCCATTTTTTCAAAGCTAGAATTGGGGACTAAGTTTTGCGTATCAGGATTAACACCCTGAAGGAAAATAAAAACCAGTAAAATATATTTCGACATGTCTAAAGCTTTTATAAGTACATAATGACAATTTTTATGATAGTAACATAAATGGCCTTTCTAATACGAATAATAGTGTATTCGATCTATAAAAACTAAACAATTAGGAGTAAAACTAAAAATATAGTAGTAAAACTAAATAATTAGTTGCATTCCTAAAGATTTAGTTTTATATTGTGGATATAAATAGAATATAGATGAAAAAAATGACTACAAAAGAAGAAGAGATCATGCAAATTTTATGGAAGCTTGATCGTGCATTCATCAAAGATATATTAGATGAAATGCCTTCTCCCAAACCACATTATAATACGGTATCTACCATGATGAAGATATTGGAAGAAAAAAAATTCGTATCTGCCAAGAAGTACGGAAATATGCTCCAATACGAACCAGCAGTTAAAAAAGAAGACTACAAAACCGATGCGGTAGGGGATATTCTCGAAAAGTACTTCGATAATTCTTACATAAATATGATTGCTCATTTTGCTAAAAATGAAAATATGTCTGAGCAGGAAATCACTGATATCATTAACCTCATTAAAACAAAAAAATAATCATGGCTTACCTTCTCCATAGTTCTATTCTTGTTGCTTTCTTTGTCGTTTTTTACTGGCTCTTATTAAAAAAGGAAACCTTTTATAAATTAAACAGATGGCTTATTCTGGGTAGTGTGATACTTTCTTTAGTACTTCCTTTAGTCAGTGTACCTGCATTTATGTCTTTCCGTACATCGGATACTGTAGGGAAATCAGAAACAATCTTTGCACCGATTATTGAAGCAAATGAAGTGGTTGCAGCTTCCACTCCTATAGTTGAAAGTGCCCAACCTGAAAATACAATTCCTCCAACAGATGCAGAAGCAACCACCAAAACCAATTTTCTTTCCAGCCTGACTTTAGGCCAGATAATTTGGTATGTTTATCTATTGGGTGCAATTATTTTTTCACTGGTGTTTTTAATGCAATTGATTGTTTTATTATCCAGAAGATATACTTTAAAAAGTTTTAAAGCTGGTAAATACAGAATGGTAGAGTTAGTAAAAGAGCAAGAACCTTATTCTTTTTTGAATGCTATTTTTATTAACCCGGAAAGTTATGATCCTCAAACTTATGAACATATTGTAGAACATGAGAAGGTTCATGTTGATCAGGTGCATTTCTTTGATAAGCTTTTGGCAGAGGTCTTAATCATTATCTTTTGGTTTAATCCTTTTGTGTGGTGGCTTCGGAATTTATTAAGTGAAAACCTAGAGTATTTGACAGACAAAAGTTTAGTAAACAAAGGACTTTCAAAAGAAGATTACCAAATGAGTTTACTTAAAGTATCAACAGCAAAGCAACCATTTAATCTGACAACGAGCTATAATAATAACTTTCTAAAAAGCAGAATATTAATGATGAATAGTAAGAACTCTTCCCTTACATCATCCTGGAAATATTTTTTCCTGCTCCCAGTTTTTTTACTATCAATAATGAGTTTGAATGCGGTACAGCCTAATTCAAATAATCTGCTTACAGAAAATACAGAAGAATCTTTGC
>CAYXQH010000830.1:0-2807 GCA_964467425.1 uncultured Saprospiraceae bacterium | reverse complement strand
GCTATGCGTATTCCCATCAAAATGTTCTATTTGGGCAATTAAAATCGGATCCGTTTTATCAGAAATATCTACGATGTCAACTCTGGACTCAAAAAAAGCAAAAGCAAATAATAAATCGCCTTTTACAAAACAATCATGTATATAATAGCCAGGATTATAGACGCCGACTTCAACTGGATTTTCAGGATCCGAAACATCTAAGATATGCGTACCATCCGTTTCTTCTGTTCCGTTCACATAGATGTAAGTCGAGTCAGAATAAATATCTCTTTGCAAAATATGCGCCCTTGTAATCGTTGTATCATACACGGTAACCAGGTGCAAACTATCGGGAAGAAATTGTAGATCGATAATCTGAATACCCGTTGAATCAGAAAGGCCTTCGGTAGAAACGTATGCATAATCCCCCATCACTGTTATCTCCCGCCAATTAGAAATCGGCCCTGGTATAAAACCTAATTCCTCAATAGATGAATCATCAATTGAATAGGCTGCTGTCCCTGTTTTTGCGCCGAGCAAGGCATACTCATTTCCAAGATTATCAATATACCCCCAGCTCCCTGAATAGCGGTCATCGCCACGATGAAATTGCGCAAATAAATCCATATTTAAAGCAGTTTGCGCAGATAGTAAATTACTTGAAAAGAAACAGCAAAAGAAGAAAAACCTAAGCTTCATAATTATTACATGAATGATGTATAAATAGTAAGCCAAAAAAATTGATACAAGCAATTTTGGTTTGGCACTTAAGTAATATAGCTAGATTTATTAGAAAGCTTACAATGCTTTTGACAATTCAAAAAGTTTTGAATGCTTTAGTCAAATGAACGTCATTGATGGGTACTATTCGTAAAACAAAGGAGGATTAATTAATCACATCCGATTTTTTGAAATTCGTAGCATCAATCAAGGTATAATACCATCTTCGCTGTCCAGAAAGCGAAGCACGTTGGAGTAATTTTGTCCAAAAGGTGTAGAACACTTCGGTATCAAAAAAAACCTGACATCCGGCAGAATAGCCGCCAACTAAAAAATTATCCACAATGTCCATATCCTTTTCAGGAAGATGTTTGGTACTGACAAATACGTTTTTCCTGTTTAAATAGGTTTTTATAACCATCGATCGCTTAAAGATATTTTTGAGAGACTTACGCACTGGTAAACTATCCAATTGATTAAGTAACTCATCCAAACGAACCTTATCTTTTTTAGCCTCTGCTTTATTTTGATAAATCCCGGAAATCATATTATAAAATTGATTTCCAGCAATACCATCTACGCCTTTATTAATATGCGTAAGATATTGGGATTGAATTTCTATGATTCGTTCTACATGTTCGTCTTTGATTAAATTAAGAACCTGTTCAAAAGAAAAGTTTTCCCAGGTTTTAATTTCAGCTTGGCTGAAATCGCTAACGTGTTTTAATATTTCATAAATCTTCTTTTTCGTTTTTTCCTTTCGCCTATTATCAAACCATATTTTTACCGTCCGCTCCTTAACATGAGCCACGTTGATTACTTTTTGATTAAAGCCTTGCTGACGAACGGTAACCGTTCCGTTTTTTATAGCAGATTGCTTAATTGGCGCATGACCAAGCATCGCTTCCAGATTTTTATAAGGAGCTTTCTGCCCATCTTCCCCATATTTGCTTAAGAGGAGATAAATTTCTGAGAGTACTAAATTTAGTTGGAATAGCTGTTCTGAATCTGCTTTGGAGCTCGGAATACCTTTTTGCATTTCCGCAGTAAGTCCAAATTTAGAAAGCCATATTTTTCTTTCTTTTTTCGCATTAGAAGCGGTTAAGCCTGGAGATGAAGGATAGCGAAATGTATTTCCTCCCTGATGAAAATTCATTGTTGTATCTCCAGGGCACCATTGTAGCTCTCGATCATTACCCCTTCCTCTATTGATTGCGACATTGCTACCTTCTTTCAATGCATTTCGAGTTCTGCCAGCAGGTTGCCTTAAATTATGATAGCCCGGAACCATGGTCATGGTTTGTGGAAAGAGTTGTCGGGACCGTTGGCGGTTACCTGGTTCTGTCGTTGCAATATTTAATTCGCATTGTGGATTACCTTGTTTATCCAACCAACAACAAGCGATTGTATCATTATATCCTGCATCTGAAGCTCTTTTTTTGACGACTACTCTTCTCAAGCCAATTAAATTGACAAAACCCTTTTTATTACTCCAAATACCATTTCTAAGTTTTACTATTTTTTTAAAGTATTGATAAAATTCAGCAGGAGAAGCATCCGAAGAAGGAGGAATCAATTTTTGATTCGTATCCGGATCTTTTTGAGCCTTATTATTTGCTTCATTTAAAAAAGGTAATTTCTCCTTTTTTATAATAGATTTAAAAAAAAATTTTCCGGGTTTTCCATCCGCTTTTTTAAGAATTAAAGAGGAATTGCTCGCACTCGTTGTACCTTTTAAAGCATCTATCAACTGTAGGCTTATTAAATAGGCAATGCCTAAATCAGGTAAAATCAATTTGTTATCTGCCTCGTCTCCATTCAATTGATCGGGAACCAGATAAGACTCTGTATGCTGTTTATAAACAAACCGCATTAATTTAATCACCCCATTCCAGTTATAATTTGAAAGGATATAAGCTCTGGAAGCTTCTAATGATCGATTAACTGTTTTTTTGGAGGTACTATTCAAGGATAGTTCAATGACTACATTATCAGGAGTCAAAGAGATTTTGAAAGGTTTATTGGTTTTAAAAGGCATCTTGGTTGGTTTTTTAGGGAAAGTAATCTTTGTTTTAATGCGGAATAAAAGCGAATAAAACTTTTAAGAT
>CAYXQH010000829.1:0-2809 GCA_964467425.1 uncultured Saprospiraceae bacterium | reverse complement strand
TTTAGTGTCTTCTGAAGAAGCTCCATATTTCCTCGCTCTATATGTTTGTGCCTCTTCTCCTTCAGCGGGCATATAAGGATTGAGTTCAAATGGATGCCATTCGATTTCTACCTTATCTTTTATTTTCATTTCAGATATAGCTAGCTCCAAGCGACTATATCCAATAAGGCACCATGGGCAAACTACATCTGAGACAATGTCTATTTTAATTTTATTATCCATTAATTAATTTTCTTCTTTTGGCGATGTGAGTCTTTGATAAAGTTCAAAGGCACTGCGCTCTACCCAATTGTGAGTAATTTTCCCATCTTCGATCTCTATAATTGAGATTACAGTAAATCTTATTGGTGCTCCATCTGGTTTAGTTCCAAACATACCCTTATTGATACCAGTTGCTGACAATCTTGTGATAACACGTTTTCCGTCATCAGTAACAAGCATTTCTTGTGGAGTATTTCTAAGATTACCGACAAGTTTTTGAATTCCAATGACCCATTTTTTAAAGTTATCTCTTCCTTCTATACTTTTTTCGTCGGTTGTAATTTTGAAATCCTCACTAACCAAATCATCAATAAGTTCCACATTGAATGGTGGATTCCAGATTTCAGTAAAGAATTTGTTTACTAATTCTTTGCTGTGATCTTTTTGAGAATTATGTTTCATTTGACAAGATTGTATTCATAATGTAAAACTAAAAATAAGAGTGAAAACGGATAGATTTTATTTTTTCATTTTGTTTAATTTAAGTGATGATAATTATATAATTTATTTTAGATTCTATTATTTGATTCCCAGATTGTACATGAAATAATGATTGTTCCATTCATACGATATTGTTATAATCATCATTGTCAACACTAACATTTATTTTAAATACATAGGGGCCTTTGGCATCAGTTTAAAGTCCTCCAATTCGTGCTGTATAATTACTTTTGCATTCTTTTCTTTGGCGAATGATTCAAAGGCATTCATACTTTCTAATGTCTGCTTTACACTAAGATTAAAAACTGGCATCCTTCTGTGTTCTCTATTTTCTTTAATATGATATAAGTCACCTGATAGAAGCACTGGACCTGTATCTGCTAGATCTATAAATAAAACCTGATGTCCAATGGTGTGCCCTGGCAGAAATTTAATTACAACGGTACTATCTCCAAAAACATCGAAATCACCTTGAAGTTTTCTAACTTTTGTTAATTCCTTTACTTCATTAAAGCGATCCATATTCCGTTTTTTGAAATCTTCACTGATGATTAGATCGTATTCATTTTCTTGGACTAACCACGTAGAGTTTTTTAAAAGATTGGCATGACCAGTATGATCACTATGGTAGTGTGACAATGCTATATAGTCTATGTCATCAAGGTCCATTCCAATGGACTTCAATTGATCGTTTGTATATTCATTTCGAGAAAATACAACATCAATGGCCTCTACAGTTAGAGGCCCTGAAGAAATCAAATCTTCAGTAATTCCTGCATCCCACATCAAATTTCCTTTGGGATGGCTTATGACATAATATGGGCTTGGCAGAATTGCCTTTTGACCATGATATGCTGAATCCAATGAAAATAATTGTAAGTTGTTTACCTGCACTGATCCACCATCAAAGGTGTATAGTTTCACATTTGGTTTTGTCACCTGAGTAGAACCACTATCAACCTTTGCTTTAGGTGTTTCCTTGCATGAGAAGAGCGCAATTAGTAAAAATATACCTAGTATTTTTTTCATTGTACAGAATTTTGAAATACTATTAATTAAGTCTGTCTAGGTTTGGGTATGATTTATTTTTTTGTAATTTTTTGTTCCATAATCAACCAGATATATTTCATAAAAACAGTCCATGCACTTAAGGTCGGATCAGGGTTTTTCCCGTTTCCAATTCGTTTTATTTGTGATTCGTACCAAATGATATTCATCAAACTGTCAATTCCTTTGACTCCAGTTTTTTTTATTTCTGTTGAAAAATTTACTCGACTTTCGTCAAATAATTCATTTCCAATATTGGGATAAATGGCGAAAGGACGAGCAATTCCGACAATATCTAATTGATTAGAAGCAACAGCATCTTGCATCACTGAAGCTGTTCGAAATCCTCCGGTGAGCATCAATGGTGTTTTGGTTACCTTTCTGGCTTTTTCAATATAATCCATGAAGTAGGCTTCTCTTTTTCTTGTGCTTGATCTACGTTTTCCCATCATCGCAGGTGCTTCATATGTTCCTCCCGAAATTTCTATTAAGTCGATCCCTTCCTTTGATAGAATTTTGACGACCTCTATAGATTCCTCTTCTGAGAAGCCTCCTTTTTGAAAATCTGCAGAGTTTAATTTAATGGCAATGGGAAAGTTTTCTCCCACTTTCTCTCTTATTTTTCTATAAACTGCCACAACAAATCTTGCTCTGTTTTCTAAACTTCCGCCCCATTTATCTTCTCTGATATTAGCATACGGCGATAAAAATTGACTCACCAAATAACCATGTGCTCCATGAATTTGCACACCTGAAAAACCTGCTTCCTTTAAAATGAGTGATGTGTTGGCAAAGGCTTCTATGATGTCCAGAATCTCTTTTTCACTCAATGCTTCAGGAATCCTGGCAGTTGCATTTTTTCTACCACCTGTTTTTAATGGAACAGCGGAAGGCGCTTTTAAAGTTGCATTGATCTGTTCCATTGCTTGCCTACCAGGATGATTTATCTGTCCCCATAATTGTGTTGTAGTTCCTTGGACGCTTCCCGCCCATTCCTTGAGTAATTCAAAATTATTTCGATTTTCAACAACGACATTTCTTGGTTCTCCGATAGCATTTG
>CAYXQH010000828.1:0-2812 GCA_964467425.1 uncultured Saprospiraceae bacterium | reverse complement strand
AAAAATAACTACCTATGGCTGCTATTTATGAAACAGCTTATCCTATTTTGGGAGATAGCTTTGAAGAAAAAGAACTCTGGGAATTGTTTACGCCAAGTGATGAAGAAATAGCATTTGTTAATAAACAAAAAATAGATGTGGCAAATCGTTTGCGAGTATTAACACTACTGAAGGTATTCCAACATTTAGGATATTTTCCAATGTGGTCAACTATTCCTAAAGAAATCACTACTCATTTAGCAAACTTGCTTGGTTATCTTTTTCCTCTGGAGGTAGATGATTATTATGATAAGTCAGGAGCTAGATCAAGACATATCCAGTACATTCGTTATTTTCTAAAAGTAAAATCTGCTTCAGAACAAACCTACAGTTTAATGGAAAAGACGGCAGAACAAGCTGCTGTGACCAAAGAGCATTTGGCAGACATTATCAATATCGTTATTGAGGAATTGGTTCGCCAGCATTTTGAATTACCTGCCTATAGTCGCTTTTATAGAATAGCGATTGCTGCTAGAGTCAAAGTCAATGAATCCTTTTTTGAAATCATTAATTCAAAATTAACCGCAGCACACAAAAAACTACTGGATAAATGGTTGACTAAAAAAACAGAAGATGGGGAGAGTTGGTGGAATACGCTCAAAAAAGAAGCTCCTGCACCCACAGTTAAGAATTTTCGTTTGTATTTAGAGCATGTAGCTTGGTTAAGAAAATACCATGAAGCATTGCCTGTACAAACTAACCTTTTAGATTTACCAGATGCCAAACGTAGGCAGTTTTCAATGGAAGCCTATGCTTGTGACCTGCCTCATTTGCAGCAATTAAAAGAAGCTAAGAGATATGTCTATACCATTCTACTTATTGAGAAGCAGATGGCTAAGGTTTATGACGATTTGATTTTGATGTTTACTCGCAGAATGTATAGTCTAAAGAATAATGCCAAAGCTGCCTTGGAAGCTTATCACGAAAAAAGTCGTCATCTGGTAAGTAGCTTGATTGAACAGTTGGCACAGATTGGTACAGCCTATCAAATAGAAGGAACTTATCTAAAAAAGTATAGAGCCATTAAATCGGTAATGCCCGAAAAACCGCAGGATATGGTGGAAACTTGTAATCAACATTTAGCCTACATCCAAAATAATTACTTGCTATGCTTACCTCCACTATACAAAAATCAACGCTCCTTATTATTCAATTGTTTGACTAACTTTCAACTCAAATCATCTTCACAAGATACCTCTCTATTGGATGCCATTGATTTTATAATAAAGCATCGCAATAGCAGGAAGGAATGGCTGGATTGTACCGATAGTAATTTGAATCTGAATTTAGTAACGGACAAATGGCGTAAATTGGTAACGGGAAAAACAAGTGCAAATGCCGAAATGAAACAGGTTCATAAAAAATACTTTGAACTCTGTGTCTTTTTTGAATTGGCTCGACAACTGGACACGGGCGATGTTTTTATACCACAGGCACAGCAACATAATGATTGGACACAGCAGTTAATATCTTGGGCTGAGTACGATGAAGATATTGAAGAATTTGGTATAATCTCTGGTATTCCTACTGACTCCGAAGCATTTATTGCAGAGATAAAAGGAGAATTAGAAAAAGCCATTAACCGTACTGACCAAGCCTTTCCTACCAATCAGTATGCCCGAATGGAAGAAGGTAAACTCATATTAAGCAAGTTGAAAAAGAAGAAAACTGCGGAGCATTACCCAGAAATTGACCGCTTACTAAAAGAAAGAATGGATAATATTGGTATCCTCCAATTATTGAATTATACCGAGCAATCACTCAATTTGCATCATCGGTTTCATCATTTTTCGGGACATAAAAGTAGAATCCCTAATTATGCCAGTAGTTTGGTGAGTACTTTCTTTTGCTATGGTTGTTTTATGGGACCGACCCAAGCAGCAAGGTCAATCGAAGGAGCCTCTCGTAAGCAATTAGCTTGGATACATGACCACCATGTTAATGAAGAACGGCTAAATAATGCCATTACCAAAGTCATCAATGCTTACAAGAAGTTCCAATTGCCTAAGTTTTGGGGAACGGGGCAGAGTGCGTCTGCTGATGGAATGCATTGGAGTACCTACCAGAAAAATCTATTTACCCAATACCATATTCGTTATGGGGCTTATGGTGGCGTAGCCTATTATCATGTGGCAGATAATTACATTGCTTTATTCTCCCACTTTATTCCCTGCGGTGTTTATGAAGCTTTGTATATACTGGATGGATTAATAAAGAACGAATCAAAATTACAACCCGATACTGTTTATGGCGATACCCATGCCCAAAGTACGGTTGTTTTTGGATTAGCTTATTTGCTCGGTATTCGATTGTTACCTCGTATCAGAGGTATTAAAAATAAGGTCTTCTTCCGACCAGAAAAAGGGGCAACTTATGAGCATATTGATGAACTATTCACCGAAACTATTAATTGGAACTTGATTGAAAAGCACTGGAAAGATATGTTGCGGATTGTTTTGTCCATCAAAAAAGGAAAGATAACTCCTTCCACTATTTTAAGAAGACTCAACTCTCAAAGTCGAAAGAACAAACTCTACTTTGCCTTTAGAGAATTGGGTAGAGCTGTTAGAACTATCTTCCTAATGGATTATGTCCATGATGTAGAATTAAGAAAAGTGGTTTTTGCGGCTACCAACAAGAGCGAAGAATTTAACCAGTTCGCTGGCTGGGCAGCTTTTGCCAATAAAACCATTCCTGAAAATATGCAGCATGAGCAAAGTAAAATTATCAAATACAATCATTTAGTGGCAAACATGATTATGCTCTACAATGT
>CAYXQH010000827.1:0-2818 GCA_964467425.1 uncultured Saprospiraceae bacterium | reverse complement strand
CAATAGGCATACTTACTCCCGGAGAACCTTCGTAGGCTACAACAGGATCTGAGGTACCATGTATTTGCATTACCGGAATTGGATTGTCGGGCATACACATGCTAGCCTGATTGGGTAACATACTACCTGTAACGGAAGCGATTTTAGCGATTCGATCATTTAATTCACAAGCTAATCTATAACTAAAAAAACCACCATTCGACATTCCGCAAGAATAAACGCGATCTAGATTAACACCGTATTGAACATGCATAGAATCAATTAACGCATTTACAAATCCAACATCATCTTCCATTGACCCAAATGCCCATCCGACATTCCAGGCAGCTCCTATCCCCTCTGGATAGACCACAATAAAATTAGCGGTATCAGCAACCTGATCCATTCCGCTATAGAATTGTTGCTCAACTGCACTAGAGGTAAAGCCATGAAAATTTAATACTAAAGGTAAAGATTGGCCTTCTTCGTAATCTTCCGGCAGGAATATTCGGTATTCTCTTTCCAATCCATCCCAAGTGAAACTGTCGTCAATCACCTGAGCCAAAAGAAAATTTGATAGAAAAATAGAAAGTATAAGGAGTGTAAAATGTTTTATCATAGGAATTAATTTGTGTATGTAAAAATAGGCTTTAAAAAGGATAAATCAAAAGACCTGCTATTTCTTAACTTACCTTTGTCCTTCAATAGCCTGGACGGATTCAACGATCTTGCTTATTTTACCAGATTACCAGATTACCAGATTACCAGATTACCAGATTACCAGATTTTAATGCAGCGCAGCTCTGATTTCTAGGTTGTTGAGCACCTCTCCTTCGCGTTCCACCCACCAAGCCAAGCGATCATAGACCATTTTTTCCTCAAAGTAATTAAGCGCCATTTTTACGTAAACGTGCCCATGTTTTGCTTCCGAAACCCAAAGCGCTTTATAAAATTTAGCCATTTCCGGATCTGTTTGAGCATCAGCGACTAATTTAAAACGCTCGGCACCTCTGGTTTCTACGACAGAGGCAATTAAGAGCCGGTCCAAAAAGCGTTCTGTTCTACCAGAGTGACATAATTTTATCAAAGCTTTGACATAAGGATCTTCTCCTATTGAATGCACCATCGGAACACCTCTAGCTTCCATGACCTGATAAACCTGTTGAAAATGCTCTAATTCTTCGATGCCTATTTCGATTAATTCAGGAATGATTTCTTTTCTATCGGGGTATTTTGCAACCATGCTCATAGCGGTGGCGGAGGCTTTTCGTTCACAATCTAAATGATCCTGCAAAAAGGTATCAAAGTCTGCCATGACTGCTTCTATCCATTCTGGCTTGCTAGGACAAGCTATATCTAAATTCAATTTCATGATCCGGTTATTTTTCCAACAAAAATAAGAAAAAGTAAAGAAAGCGAGAAGGAAGAGAATATGGAGGATATCTAAACAAAAAAAACAGGTTTCCGAATTTCGAAAACCTGTTTTTTCCTAAAAAGAAATATAGAAGTTGTATAAACTATAATTCCGTAAAGTGAATCAATTTACCATTATAGTGAAATTTAGACTGATCGTTTTCTTTAGTTTTGGTTGCCTTTTCGAATTTGCGGAATAGCTTTGCGCTATAACGTTCCATTGTTTCATTCGACATCATCACTTTATCACCACCGCTTATTGCTTCTGTAATGTAAGAGTGAATCAAGACTTCGTATTGTTTTTTGAAAAGATTTGGATGTGTGAATACATCAACACCTAAAACTTTTGTTCCACTAACCGCGATCATACCAACAACATCATCTCGCTGATCGAATTTACCGCTAAAAAATTGAAGGTATTTATTTCTATTTTTGGTAAAACTATCAGAGTTTTCAAGGTTAGCATAAGTACCTGTTGTAGACTCTGCATTATTCACCGCCGTTAAAGCGCCAACTTTATTCCAAACAGCTTGTTGATTATTGGTTTGCTTCATGGTCTTTCGAAGATCATTAGAGGCAACATTATAATAACCAGTAAATGCAAAGATTTTTTTATTCTGCTGATCAAGATGACTATTCGCCATCGCAAGATCTGGAGCCTCTTCTGGATTTGATCCATCATTATAATGCCATCGATTAGGCTCTACACAAAATACAGGAATATCTTTTATTGTTCTTGGAGCGATTACCATATCTTCAGCCAGCACTCTATCTTGCTTTCCGCCCTGTACCACATCTCCAGCCATCAAATAAATTGTGTCTTGAGATTTGTTTTGAACAGTAAGGTTATTGACAGCGCCGCTATCTTCGAATCGACCATAAGGCTTTTTCTCCGTAATTCTAAAACCTTTGATATCAATCGCTTCTTTAAGGTTTTTAAAATTAGCTGCAACTTCATGTTCTGCAATAAAATTATTATCTGCGGTGATCGGATAAATACGAAGATTTTCTATGGAAAGTTCTTCATTATGATCCATATCTACTTGAAGACCATTTTGAGGTGATTCATTTAAAGGAGCTGTTGATGAGTCAACGGTAGTAGGCTCGTTTGCACAAGCAAAAACAAAAAGTAAAAGAATGAAAGGTAATTTTTTCATAATCATAGTTTATATTATATCATGAATGTAAATAATACTCAAGTTAATCATTTTCAAATATACTAACCAGTATTTTGAGCGCTTAATTGCTTAGATCGCCTTTTTTCTAAGAAAATCTAGCTGTATAGATTAATTTTAATGGCCTTTGAAAAAAGATTCTCCATATTCTAACTATCAAACAATCGAGCCAGAAACTTAGTTCAATCTAAAAAATAGGTACACAGGTACACAGGTACACAGGTACACAGGTACACAGGTACACAGGTACA
>CAYXQH010000826.1:0-2822 GCA_964467425.1 uncultured Saprospiraceae bacterium | reverse complement strand
GTCTTTCGAATACTATGTTTTTCAAATAGTTTCAAAAGTCCAATAGATTGAAGTAAAGGCAATGCAGATGGTGGCAAGGTTTCTGCTAAATCAAAATGTTTTGGTTTAGCTTTTCGATCTAATATTATATGATCGATCCCTTTTTGCTTTAATAAAAAAGCAAGTACCATTGCTGCAATGCCCTTTCCTACTATGACGACGTCTGTCTCCACTAAATTCTATTTTGCATTTTTAGAATAAGCCATCAAACGTTTTTTAACATTTTTAACAGAGGATGATTGAGGTAGCTGTTTTGCCTTTTTAAGCAAATTCAATTTTTGATCGCTATCCTTTCCATTAAATGCTACATACACCAAGTTTGGAATTCCTTCCACATTGATATTTAATTCTCTTCCTGTTACAACTCCGATTTTATCCCATTGATAAACCATATTGATCAGCCCATTAAGGTAGCCGCCTTCAGCATGATAACCAATAAAACCAGTATTCGCAGTATGCAACCATTCTAAACGATTAGCATAAATGTATCGCTTGGTATCATCCAAAATATTTGGATCTAATAACTTATAATAACTTTCCTCAGGTATTACATGCACCGGAAGATTAGCTGCCCACCAGGACGGAATTGGATATTGCTTTTCAACATAAACCGCTTGGCAAGATCCAGCATCAGACTGCCAGGGGATACCCATCCATTTGGTTAAATCTCCAGGTGTAATTTTCCATAACCAGTTCTTTTCACTTTTGGGTTTCATAGATTCCCGAATGTCTTCCGGGTTCATCTGTAATCCAAAGTCATTATAAAAAATCTCATCTTGCTCTTCTGGACTTGCAGAATTTAACCTGACTTCTCGAAGACCAAAGAAGCCGTAATTATATCTTCCGTCTTTTACTAAAACTTTATAAGTCAAACTATTTTCAGCATAAATGAGATTGTGTCGCATTGGCCAGGTTAACTCAACACCGGGGTGAAATCCTCCTCCATATAAGGTTTCTAATACTGCGCGAGTCATTAACAATGGGCGCCTCTTTTCATCCTGAGCAGATTTCATATACAACTGTTGATAGAAGGCTCCCATTTCATTTATATCCTCAAATTTAAATTCAGGCGGGGTATAGAATCTTCCATTCTTCCAATTCTCAAGCTGCTTATAAAGGATTGGAGGAATTGCAAACCACTGCGCTGGACTACCTGGATAATCAACCGCATCTCCAGGGTAATAAGGCAGTAGTAATTCATCCGTTCCGCTCCCAGTATTATTGATATCTGTCGTCTGATTACTTGGGATAATCGGTTCGTTATTATAGGGGTAAGCAGGATTTCTAAAGAGCTTAAAGATTCGCTCTCGAACTTCTTTCGATTCTTTCGAGCGATCATTTTTATAGATATAATGAAACTTGCCTTCGCTGGTAAGCTGATCAATCACTTCTTTGAAAGAAGGGGAAAGAAAATCGCCGAGGTTTACCCATTGCATACGGTAGAGTCGGTAAAACATTGGAAAAATCAAACTTAATTCGGGGGTAAATCTTTCATTTGCAGCTCCAGTAATCAAATCAAACATCGTGGATATTGGCTGGACTTGAGGCGCGTAATCTGGTGGTGCTGTAGCAATCCAGGCTGCTGAGCTGGAATCGTTTAGTTCAACTGTTTTCCCTTTCTTCCTTCCTTTTTTATAAGTGATACTTGCGGTTACTCTTCCATCACAAATATCGTCATACCAGTTAGAATTATCTGCAAAATCATTATTCAGATCAGAAGGATTCAACGCTGCAGATTTTCCATCCGCTGCATAAAAGATAAGTGTTCCCTCATCGTATTCGATTGTTCCTAAATCCACCTTTTGTACATCGACATTCATCTTCTGTGCTAAAAGGCTTTTCTTAGTACTATTATTATTAGGAAATTGACCGTTCAACACTTTTCTTTTTGCACGACTGGTAACGGTGCCCGGACTAGGGTTGTTGACTAACTCTTTCCGATAATCAGGTCCCCCACTTCTAAGTTCTTGATTAAGAACATTTGGATTTCTACGCTTGGCACTTATACCTGGTGCGAGTTTTTCTTTTACAAAATTGGGCGAGAGGTTTTGATTCTTTGCCACGACAGATAAATCAAGACTATTATTAAAGTCGTACCAGAATGGTTTTTTATTAGCGACTTCAACGGTCCACTTGATATCATAATCTGCTGGATTGATTTGTCGAACTGGTTTACCTCGACTATCACATTCGTAGATGTAAAAACGTTGGGCTTGCTTTTTCAGTTGGCCTTCGTTTGTTAGATAATCTTGATCAGTGAGGAAAAGATTTGCCCAAGGTACTTCGGGACTAAAAATTACTTCTTCTTTTTTTGCTGGTCCATTACCCATTCGAGCAATACCAATAGAGGGATAGATCCTAAAGCTCGGAATTGACTTCTTAGAGCTAGGAGCTGACTTCTTGGAAGTAGCCATGATTTTAAAATTTTTCGGGGTTAAAAAACTATTACAATTCTTAATTAAAATTGCTTATGATTTAAAGGTAGTAATTTTTTTAAGATAAGATTATAAAACATGTTAAAAATATAACATGTCAAAAACATAGGCTTTTATTGATTAAAAACGACCGCCTTAAGTAATAAGCCAAAACCCGCCTGAGCAAGAAATTGATATAAACACTTTTGATTTAGCACTTACTTTTTAAAAATTTTAAACAAATAATACAAAGCAGGAAAGATACTGCACACTCCAAAAGCTAAAGCCCAAAATAAAATCTTCATCGTAATTACTGGAGCGCTTGCTTTATAGATATCTAAAGCCGTCCCATCGGAATATCGAATAAGG
>CAYXQH010000825.1:0-2826 GCA_964467425.1 uncultured Saprospiraceae bacterium | reverse complement strand
CGAGCCTCTTTTTTTATAGAAATTTTTTAAAAAAACACCGAATTTGGATATTAGTTTTGCTTTTCTGTGACATGGTAAGTTGAATGTTATTTTAAAAAAATGCTATTGTAAATCATTGGTTTTCAGAAGTATGTGTTGTTTTTGGCCTTTTTGGTTTTTTTTGAATTATCTCAAAATAATATATGACATGCGGCATTAATTTTGGCATAGGCTAAATGAATTTTAATTAATTCCAATTTTAGAAGAAGCATATTATGAGAAAATTAAGTCAAGTTCTGACGTGTACTTTCGTACTCGTATTTTCCCTCCATCAATCATTTAGTCAGGTCACCGCAGATTTTTCCGCAAACGTTACAGAAGGTTGTGGATCACTTCAGGTTTCTTTTCAAGATCTTTCGTCGACTACTACTGGAAACATTGTTTCCTGGTCATGGAATTTAGGAGGTGTTAATTCTTCTAATCAAAATCCAGGGAGGGTGTTTGGTACAGTAGGAACGTATGAGATCTGCTTAACGGTTACCGACTCCGATGGAAATTCTGACACGGAATGTAAAACTGATTACATAATAGTTTATGCATTGCCTCAACCAGATTTTATTGCTGATCCTCCAGCAGGTTGTAGCCCACTCGAAGTAAATTTTATTGATCAATCTACCACAAGTAATGGAAATATTACAGAATGGATATGGGGAGTTGGAGGAACAACTGGGGTTGTAGTTGATGATGGGACATTACCAGAAATTACTTCAACCTATGTTACACCAGATGAGTATTCCGTCAATTTAACGGTAACGGATGAAAACGGTTGTGTCAATACAATTACTAAAAATAATTTTGTCGTTGTTTCTGATGATCCTGTTGTGGATGTTTCAGCTGCTAATACCTTTTCTTGTTCTGTTCCTTTTATTGTCAATTTTACAAACAATGGCGATACACAGAATATGGATTTTCAATGGAATTTTGGAAACAATACTTTTTTTAATGGGGTAGCGCCTCCTCCTGTTGTATACACAAACTTCGGAACCTATACTGTCACTGTTATTGGAACAAATAGTTTAACAGGATGTGCAGATACTTTAGTTCTGGAAGATTATATCCAAGTAGGAGATCCTGTCATTTTTACTTTTACACCAGACTCGGGATGTGAAGATCTTTCTGTTTCTTTTACAGATAGTTCACCAAGTCCAGCTGCAAGTGTAAGTTGGGAATTCGGAGATGGAGATATATCAGTAGCTCCAAATCCAACTCATATTTATACTGACCCAGGATGTTACACTGTAACTTTAAATAGAGAAGTTAATGGATGTATTACCACCATTTCTTCTGATGTTTGTATAGAAGTATATGAAGAGACTACCGTTAGTTATAATAATAACAATCCTATCGGTTGTTCCCCACCACATACAGTTCAATTCGGTGCAAGTTCTAATAATGCTACAGAGTGGTTATGGGAATTTGGAAATGGGGATACTAGCACGGAACAAAATCCCTCTTATACTTATACTTCCTTTGGTAATTTTACGGTTTCGTTGACAGTTACCAATGCAAATGGATGTACAGCTTCTATAAATTCCGATCAAATCTTAGTACAGGAATTAAATGCTTTAATACCTACAGATACGCTGGAAGGGTGTACGCCTTTGGATATTTCATTGTCAAGTATTTCTACTTCTCCAACTCCAATCACTAATTGGGAATGGGTGGTAGAGAATAGTAATGCAACGCCCCCTGAAACACATACTTCTACTTTAGAAAATCCAAGTTTTACGCTGACAGATACAGGGTATTATGAAGTTAAACTTATTGTAACGAATGATATTGGATGTGTAGATACAACTATTTTTTATGAACAAGTGGCAGTAGGGATGCCGCCTGAAATGGGGTTTGCTGCAACACCTGATACGAGTTGTGTAGAATCTCCAATTACTTTTGTAGGACAAACTTCTGATTTTACTAATGATTGGTTATGGGAGTTTGGAGATGGTGGTTTTGGTTATGGCGAAACTCCGGAATATGAATATGTCGATACAGGATTTTTTGATGTCACCTTATTCGCTTATCATCATAGTTGTGAAAACGAACTCACTATTGAAGATTTTATAAAAATACTTCCTCCTATTGCTGGTTTTGGAGTTGATAGATATTGTGAAACGCCCTATACGGTTCAGATGGTTGATAATTCAATTGGGGCAGATTCTATCTTTTGGGATTTTGGAATAGAAGGAATAGAAACAGATACTTCATCTGTACGAGAACCTTCTTTTGTATATCCAACGACTGGAGATTTCACTATTACCATGACGGTGTTTAATTCAGAAACTGGTTGTGATGATATTCAAACTATGTTTATTCAAATCAGAGACCTGAATGTTGGCTTTAATGTTACTTCTAGTCTGGATGGTTGTGTACCTATGACTGTTACTTTTGAAGATAATAGTAATGATGCAACGATTTATTCCTGGTCGTCACCTGGTGGAGCATTTTCTAATGCGGGTATAGCAGAGCCGACTTTGACGCTAACAACACCCGGGAAATATACAGATATTGAATTGATTGTTGCTGATGTAAATGGTTGTCTTGATACCTTAATGTTTACAGACACCATTACTGCTAATGGGATTAATCCTGACTTTACAATTGATCCTTCAGATGGTTGTCGTCCTTTGGATGTAACGTTTACAGATGCTTCGAGCAGTATGTTCGGAAATTTAGTCGATTGGCAATGGGACTTTGGAGGAGGAGCTACTAATCAAAGTATTCAAAACCCGGCAGCAACTTTTGAAAATATTGGAGCTTATGATATTCAACTTACTTTAATAGATGACT
>CAYXQH010000824.1:0-2828 GCA_964467425.1 uncultured Saprospiraceae bacterium | reverse complement strand
GAAAGCAACCCGATGCGTTTGGTAAAAAGAAAGAAACTCATAGTTTTTATTATTTTATAATTAAATATACGAAAAAAAACTTGTGTCACTATAGCTTTATACCAGCTTGTAAATTAGTATATTAGCTCAAGGAAATTGATTACATTTTGAAAATATTTTTCCAGAGAATTTTGATTGATTTAAGAATACTATGAAGTCAAGTAAGCTTTTAAAAGTTATTCGAACTTTATCTAAGGAAGATAGAAAAGAGTTTACATTGTTTTTAAGTTCGCCCTATTTTCATCGTGATCCAAAAAGCTCGGAAACGAATGCGCTATGGGAATATATAAAAGCGGGAGCGGAACAGTCTACAGGTATCTATTGGAAAAAAGAGAAGGTATATCAATTTTTATATCCGAATGATGTCTTTGTCAAAGGAAAACTTGAAAAGATCATGACGAAGCTTTTCTCTTTATTAACTTCTTTTATTGTTCAAAAGAAACAAGAGCAGGCTGGAGAAATAGATGACTTACTGAGTTTAGGTCAATACTATATTAGGCATGATCTGACGGCCATTTTTGAAAAGACGCTCCTGAAGCTAAGGCGTTTGATTGCTCAGTCGACCAAGCAAGATGTTACTTTTTTCTATCATCAATTTCTTGTAGAGCAAATGGTGACAGAATATAAAAGCCTACATAATAACCGGAAAATTGATCTGAATTTATTAGCGACGCATGATCGTTTGGATCGATATTATGTGCTCACCAAATTGGAATATGCCTGTCAATTACTTTCCATTCATTTGTTTATAATTCCATTGGACTTAGGTGATCGCTTGGATTTTTTAGATAGACTTCTAAAGGATATTGCTGAAAAATATCTGGATACTCCAATCCTCAATTTATATTTCCATGCTTATCAGCTATTGCGTTTTTTCGATAAAAAAGAGGAAGGTTATTATGAATCTTTTTATAAACTACTGGTTCGATATGAGGATGATTTAGAAAGCGATCAATTAAAGCCGCTACGTACATTAATTCGTAATTACAGCATCTCGCATCATCTAAAAGGGAGCGAAGGTTATCTTCAAAAAGCATTTCACTTATACTGCGCAGATCTTGAAAGTGGCTATTTGTATTATAATGATTTTATTCTCCCGGGCACCTTAAATAATATCGTAAGCCTTGGTTTGAGAATGAAAAAATACGAGTGGGTTTCTAGCTTTTTAGAGGCGCATCGTTCTCGAATCTATGGAATGGATTCAGCAGAAGTTTCCTATCAATTTAACATGGCTCATTATTGTTTTCATAAAAAGGAATATGAAAATGCGCTTGAATATTTGGCAAGAACCTATGACGATCAGTATTATAAAATCTCTGGAAGGCGGCTGGAGATTATGATCTATTATTGCAAAAAATCGGTTTTGCTGGATGATAAAATAAATGCGTTTAAAATTTATATTTATCGTTTGCCTAAGCAATCCATTTCTGAAAAACAAAAAGAAGGTAATGGTAATTTTATTGATCTGCTAAAGCAAATTTGTTTGCCTCGAACGTTTAAAAGTATTTCCAGAATAGAAAAACTATTAAAAAAGATTGATCAAACAAAGCGTTTAGCTGAACGTTTGTGGCTAAAAGAAATATTAGAAGAATTGAAATAATGCTGCTATAGCTTCGGATTCTCTTTTGGTGTCACATCAGAAAAAGAGGCATCTTTTGCAATAATACCTAACTCTTTAGCTCTGCGTTCCCAGTTCTTTCGTGCTAGCCCCTGCATGTCGTCCACATTGTCTAGTTCATCCATGATTTCCATACCCAATAAAGTCTCAATAACATCCTCCATGGTGACAATACCTGCCATTCCGCCAAATTCATCTACAACCAAAGCTATATGTTCCCGACCTTCCATCAATTTATTGAACAAATCAGGAATCGGTAAAACTTCATTGATGATCATGATATCTCTGCTAATATCTTTAAGTGGCAAATTTCCTTTCTCATTAATGATACTGGATAAGAGCTCGTCTTTTAAAATAAAGCTAGTGATATGATCTTTGGATTCTTTATAAATAGGTACTCTGGAAAAACGAAGCGTTTTATTTTCAGCGTAAAAATCATTGATTGACATTTCTTCGCTTGCAGTCTTTGCTACGGTACGAGGTGTCATGATATCTTTAACCAGGATGGTGTTAAATCTCAAAAGATTTTGAATGATCCGGCTTTCGCCTTGTTTGAGGGCGCCGCCTTTTTCACCAAGATCTGCCATCGCTACAAAATCCGCACGACTCAAAACACTTTTCCCTTTATCTTTTTTCATTCGCTTAGTAATCAGCTGAGTTACCCAGATCAAAGGCCAAAGTGCTATAATGATATAGTGTAAAGAAGTCACTGTAAATCCAGATAGTTTTTCCCAATAGTTAGCACCGAGTGTTTTAGGAATAATTTCAGAAAGAATAAGAATAATCAATGTCATAGCAATAGGGACAATAATTCCAGTAACCATCTCATTATCTGGCCAGGTCTTCGTTGCTGCAGCACCAACTCCAATAGCCCCAAGTGTATGGGCAATGGTGTTTAATGTAAGAATAGCTGCTAATGGCTGGTCAATATTATCCTTAAAGCTTTTTAATCGTTTTCCAAAAGTGGTGTTCTCCTGGAATTTTATTTCTGCGAAAGCTGGTGTGATACTTAAAAGGGCTGCTTCCCAAATGGAACATAAAAAAGAAAAGACGGTCGAAACTGTTGCCCAGATTAATACTTCTAACATTTATGATTATTATTAAGTTATCAAGCGAATAAGTTTATAAGTGCGTAATTATCAAGTTAGAGCGAATTAGCTCCTTTTATAAC
>CAYXQH010000823.1:0-2829 GCA_964467425.1 uncultured Saprospiraceae bacterium | reverse complement strand
AGATAAAAAATCTGCTAAAAAAAGAACCTTAGAGTTATTTGAAAAAGTAGAACTTCCTGATCCGGAACGAATTTATAAAAGCTACCCACATCAACTTTCAGGAGGTCAAAAGCAACGGGTTATGATTGCTATGGCAATGTCCTGTAACCCTGCGCTCTTAATTGCCGATGAACCAACAACAGCACTTGATGTAACTGTCCAGAAAGCTATTTTAAAATTGATGAGTGATTTAAAAACGGAGATGAATGCTTCCGTTATTTTTATTACACATGATTTAGGGGTTATCGCAGATATTGCCGATCGTGTACTGGTGATGTATAAAGGTAAAATTGTTGAAGAAGGTACAGTACAATCCATTTTTTCAAACCCTCAACATCCATATACTAAAGGTTTGTTAGCTTGTCGTCCGCCTTTAAAATACAGAATGAAGCGGCTCCCGGTTATTGATGATTTTATGAAATTGGAGCAGCTTGAAAATGGCGAAACGTCTATTGTTGAGAAAGAAGGAAACATTAAAGCAATTATTGAGAATTTAAAAATAAGCAGCCAGGATACTAAAGATCGTTTTGAAAAATTAAGTGCACAAGAGCCCATTTTAAAAGTAGAAAATTTAAAAACGTGGTTTCCTGTAGAGAAAACATTTTTTGGAAAAACTACTCGATTTGTTAAAGCCGTTGATGATATAAGTTTTGACGTTTTTCCAGGAGAAACACTAGGATTAGTAGGGGAGTCAGGCTGTGGAAAAACAACGCTTGGTCGAACCATTTTAAAGTTAACAAAAGCAAGAGAAGGGAAAGTCCTGTTTGAAGGAAAAGACCTAATGACATTGACGCAAAAAGAAATGATGCCTATTCGGAAAAATATGCAAATCATTTTTCAAGATCCTTATTCTTCTTTGAATCCCAGAATGACGATCGGGCAATCGATTCAGGAACCAATGACCGTCCATAAGCTATTAGATCATGCTAAAGCCAGAAAAGAGAAAGTAGTCGATTTATTGGAAACGGTGGGTTTGAAAGGAGATCATTATAATCGCTATCCGCATGAATTTTCTGGCGGTCAACGTCAGAGAGTAGGTATTGCAAGAGCCCTGGCTTTAAATCCAAAATTCATAGTTTGCGACGAGTCTGTTTCTGCTTTAGATGTCTCTGTTCAGGCACAAGTCTTGAACCTGCTTATTGATTTACGAGAACAATTTGGGTTTACCTATATTTTTATATCTCATGACCTTTCTGTAGTGAAATTCATGAGCGATCGGATGATTGTGATGAATGATGGAAAAATCGAAGAGATTGGATTTGCGGATGATATCTATAATAATCCGCAAAAAGCATATACTCAAAAGCTCATTGATGCCATTCCAAGAGGATTATAGCTTTAAAATACTTGTGAATTATTGTTAATGATTGTTAACAGATTCTTTTTTCTATCACTTTGAGGATATTTTTGCGTTATAAATGCAACCTATCGATGATTTCGGTTGTCTTTAGTATGTGAAAACAGTTCTTTTGTCGATAATTTGTGACCAGCCCTTAAGAAAGTGTTAAATTATATGTACAAAAGGTATTTAACAAAAATTACCTCTAAAGCAATGAAAAATTCTAAATTACGCTCTATTCTGTTTGTCCTCCTACTTTTTGCAAGTATAGGATCTTATCTTTACATTAATTCCGTTCAAGTCGAGGATTCGAAAGTGAAATGCGAAGTCAAGCAACAATTGGTTGACGAAGAAGCAAACGAAACCGAATTACCGGATGTCATGTTATTTAAAAAGCTAATAGAAAAAGGAAAAGAGCTATTTCCCGCTACACAGCTTTAATTTTCTTCCAATAACGCATTAAGCCTGCAACACTCATCCAGGATGGGTTTGCCGTTTCATATTGTCTTATACTGGATTCAGATAAGCCGAAATCCCTTAGTTGATCAGCTATATAAGCTTGAAACTTTGGAATAATGGTTTGAATGTCTTCATTCTGTATAGCATATGGTTTCATCCATTCTGCCCAATTTGTTAGGCAGGTTGATAAATCATTTAAGTGTTGATTCACTTGATCTACTTTTCCAAAATGCGTCAAAAATAAAGACTGCAAATTCAATCCCTTGATCAGTTCAATGGATTGCATCCAATCTTCTATATGGATGTCAGGAGGAGGGCAGGGCGCCATTACCAATCCATTCTCAATTTTGATTCCAGCTACATCTCCAGCGAATAGATTATTGCCTACTTGCCAGGCAATGTGATGTACTGCATGTCCTGGAGTATGCCAACCAATAAATTCTGTATCTCCAACTTTTATCTTTTCGCCATGATCCGTAACAACTAAATGATTTTGATTGATAGGTCGCAGTTGCCCCCATAAAACATCCATTTGATCTTTATAAATTCGTTTTGCAGAATGTACCAAGCGAGAAGGGTCTTGCATATGAGGCGCTCCGATTGGATGCAAATATATTTTAGCACCTAACTCCGCAAAAGCCCATGCTGCACCGGCATGATCAAAGTGGATATGAGAAAGGAAAACATGCTTGATATCGCTAATTGTAAAACCAGCTTTTTCTATTCCTTTCTTCAATGTTGGAAAGGTAGAATGCGGACCAGTCTCTACGATCACAGGTCCCTCTGAAGTTTCCACTATAAAAGCGGCTATCGCATTTTTTACTCCTTGAAATTCTAAATCAATAATATGAATCATAACCAATTATTTAATGTTTTTCGTCTACCTGTCTAACATTTTTAATACCCTGCCGCTTGCCCATCTTTTCTGGATTCGGAGGCGCCAAAATATACTTTGTTTTTTTCATCCCAAAGGATAGCCTGATAACCACCGT
>CAYXQH010000822.1:0-2835 GCA_964467425.1 uncultured Saprospiraceae bacterium | reverse complement strand
TCATCATCGATAATTACTTATTTGGAGTGGTTGCAGTGGGGAAAGACGGTCATGAGAGTGTGGTCTCGTATCCCTCAACCTTAATCCCCAGAAGAAGGTAAGTGCAAAACAAAACCCAATAAACCATGAAACCAAAATACTGGAACAGCGAAAAGATCGTAAGTTTTGCAGCCATTTTTATTAGTCTGTTGACCTTGATTGTTTTTCTTTATCAAACTAATCTTATTAAGAAGCAACAATACATGTCAGTCTACCCCCATTTGTCGCTCGAAAATGCGGGGACTAATACGAAAAGTTATAAATATCTTTTGACAAATAACGGGGTCGGTCCTGCATTAATTAAATCTGTAGAAGTACAGGTCAAGAATGGTAAAACATATACGGATATCGAGCCTTATGTAAAGGCAAATTTAACCATGAAAGATTCTGTGAAGTATTACTATGCAAATATTTCTACAGGTATGCTTATTCCTGAAAAGAATTCAATTGAGTTAATAGAGACAGTTGATAACACCTATAAAACTTCAAATATCCTACACAAGATTTTGAATTCAGAAGATGTGAATATAAAAATAGAATATGAATCTATTTATGGTGAATGTTGGATTATTACTAATCAGTCAAAACTACCGAAAAAATTATGACAGCGGTTTAGTACTCCAAAGTTAAAGCAAGAGGATTTATTTATGATTCTAAATTTCCGCTAATGTACTCATCAAGGATTTCTTCAAGATTAGGTTTTGGAACTAGCCCTTGAAAACGCTCTACCAATTCTCCTTTATTAAAGAACATTATAGTTGGAATTGATTTTATTTTAAAATGCTGGCTGAGTTGAGGGTTAATTTCTGTATTGACTTTAGCAACTAAAGCTCTTCCATCATACTCTTCTGCTAATTCGTCAATAATTGGCCCCAACACTTTACAAGGCCCACACCAATTTGCATAAAAGTCAAGCAATACTGGTAATTCGGATTTCCCAACGACCTCATTAAAATTACTATCGCTTACTTGCGTTATCTGAAACTTAGGCTTTTTTCTCCAAAACATAAATAGAATTTTTATAACAAAATAAGTTATAGCAAAATTGAGAAAAAAAAGACTAATAAGCTTGTCATGAATGCCCGAATAGTTGACAATAGTTCCTTTTTATCACCATCATGACACTAATTCAGTCACGTAGCTTTCATATCTTGATCTGCCTGTTCAATAATCGAACGTATCCACTCATTCGGAATCATATCAATAGTCATATTAACTCGTTGGGTTTTTCCTAGATTAGTAACACGATGCACATCTGTCAATCGTAGATACCAGCATTCTCCTGGATTCATTGGAACAACAGCATCATTTAAATAAAACGCCACCTCTTCATTAGTCAATATTGGAATAGTCAATCGGATGACCGATTTGTCCACTTCTAAACCGAGTGTTGGATCTGTATGTTCTTTGACAACAGCTCCAGGTTCAAGCCGCAGTAGACGAACTAGAGTGACCTTGGTATGCTTTTGAAAGGTATCAACAATCTCATTAAAATAAGTTGATTTTTTTAAGGTTGGAGTGTCCATCCATGGCGTCCAGGAACCATCAGCATAATCTTCTGCAGGTGGCGGAAAAGGCAACGTGGTATCAACCAAATGAGCAGGTGCTCTTAGAGGTAAAGAGTCATAATAAATAAAATCTTCAAGCTCAAGCTTTTCGATTTCAGCCTGCATTTTTTCTACATCAAAAGTGAAAGGTAATTTAATTCGATCTGAAGCCGGGGCTTTTACAGGATTTGAAATAGTATCCATTTTCTAATGTTTTCTAGGTTTAATAGATCAACAAAGTACGAAATTATTTATCTTGTCAATAAAAAATTATGAAATATATTTATGAAACGGAGGAAATCTCCTTCAGCATTTGGACAGGAAGATCTGAGCATGATTATTTATATATTATAAATGAAAGAGGTCAGAGAGGCTGGCGATTTGTTAATTTTGCACCTTCATTTACAAAACCTAAGGATGTAAAAGGAATAGAGTTAATTTTTGAAAAACAAATTGATCAACTGGATGAATTTTAGCTATAAGCCAGTCAGTTCATTTTATAAAAAAAGTTGAAGTGTAACGCATTGGTTTGTTGTCTGTAACGTTGACGAGCAAAAACATCATAGTCAAAATAATCATGGTGCAGGATGTTTTCAAAAATAAAATCCCGATACTCCCAACCAATACTGATTCTGGATGTTAAAGCTAAACGAACACCCAGACTATACTGAATATTAAACCATCGATCAGAATATATTTCTTCAGCAGGTATATTACTGCCGATATAACCATCTCCAATAAAGTTGGTAAAAAGAATATTTTTTCTAAATTCGAAGGAACCATCCTTGGGTTTATAGGATTCACCAAAACCATATCTAGTCCAAAAATTAATCGTATTCACCACACCACCAGTAAAACTCCATTTCCCGGTTTGACATTCTATTTCAACAGGCAGGGTAAAATAAGTAGATTGAAACCTTTGTTCTCGTATTGATATTGATCCATTATTCGAATTATGGCTCGACGTAATTCGACCAAAAGACTGGTATTCGAATAAGGTGCTTACATTCCATTTAATCGTTCTTTTTTTGTTTAAAAAATAGCCAAACTCACTTCCCAATGAAAAAGAAAATCCGGGTAAAACAAAATTAGCTTTAATGAAACTTCTTTTTTTATCTGGGTCTGCATCAAACAAACCATTCAAGATATAGGACGATCGTAACTGTTTCGTAAAACGCGATTGTCCAAAACCATCTAATGATTGAAAAATAATAAAAAACAATAGGAGGACAATAAATCGTTGAATTTT
>CAYXQH010000821.1:0-2835 GCA_964467425.1 uncultured Saprospiraceae bacterium | reverse complement strand
AGTTCATTTTTTTCATTGAAAAAAAACGAACCAAAAAATTCTAGAACCAATAAAGGCTTAACTCTCAGCCACGCCCCCGCTCCCACATATTGGTTCATTCCTCACCCGCTTTTATCTTGAAATAACAGATTTACTTTTTGATTTTATACAAAAACTATTCAAGGCTATATTAAAATTTAGTTTTCTCAATTATTTCGGTCAAACTCTTCTATAATACTGAGGAGTACATGAATATCTTCAAAAAACTCTCGGACTAAATCAAAGCTTACATTCGAACTAAATATAAAAGGCTCCAAGATGTCTTTTGGTTCAGTAATTCCAATATAAATATCGTTTCCAATAAAAGAAACATAAATTTCCTTCCCGGAATCTTCCCGATATTCTACAATGGCATCCTGCATTTCTTCTGATAATAAAGCAGCGACATTTGCATCACGTGTTGCATAGGTCATAAATGCCTCATTAAATGGTTCAGTCAGCAGGCCTTCAATCTCTACTCCGCCTTTACTATTAAAGGACTTAATAGAACGAGAAAGATATTGCTTAAATTCTTCTGGCAGTATAATAATCTCGCCTCTTAACGGTCTGTTAAAGGTTGTATGTAAAAATACGCCTTTAAACACATAATTGAGTCGATTTCTGACTTTAGAAAACTCCTTTACCGTCAATTCACACATCTCGAAGTCCAATTCTCCGATTTTTCCACTGATATGATCTTCTCCTTTATATTCGGGTGCCTCAGTAACAAAGATCTTACTAGCTAAAAAACGATCTTTAGAAATAAAACGCTTGCTATTGTATTTGAGGGTCCCAAAATTCAATCCATCATCAATAAAATCCAGGATAAGATTGACTACATGGGGCTTAAAAGTGGTTTTAAATCGTTGAATTTGGTATAATATAAAGGTAATGTATAAACCGAAGGGAATCATTAAAAACAAACTAACGGCCAGAATATTTAGATAAAACTGCAAAAAAAGGATAGCAAAGAGCAAAAAGATGGAAGAAAAGAGGAGTATAAGGAGTCGCTTGCGTTTTCTTTCAAGCCTCAACAGTTCAGGATGAATCGTATGATTATAGTAGATTCTAAAATCCTCCAGCCGTTTCATGATAAAGATTAAATGATCTATATATTATAGAAAACAAAAGATCAAGTGATCAAGAAAGCGTGTTTCCTGATGACTTGATCGTTAAATATACTTGTATATATTACAAATGTTAGATGCTCGTTTTAGGCAATATCTCCTTCTTGTTCCTGTTCACATTTTTCAATAAAGCTAGACATTACATCTCCGATAATATCTTTGAGATATAATTTTTTGCTTTTAGCGATCATTTTCAATCGCTCTAGCTTAACTTTATCAAATACGAAAGTGACACGTTTTTTATTCGGGACATTAACTTCGACATAGTCCATGCCTTCCGTTCTTCGGATAAGTGCATCCAAACCGGAAAGAGGTCGTCTTCGTTTTTTTGCCCGTTTTTTCAATTCTTCTTTCTGATTCGCTTTTTCGACTTTCTCCTCGATCGTTTCGGCCAAGGCTTCTTCGAATAGCGTTTCAAGATCAGAAGTAAAGTTTTTTGAAGAGCGTTTTGCTATAGCCACTGCACCACCACCAGAAGTTGCCTTTGATTTAGGTGTTTTTGGCTTTTGCTTTCTAGGTTTCTTTTCCTCTTCTTTTATATCAATCAAAGGACTTTCTTCCTGAAACGCATCTTCAGAAGAATTGCCAAACAAACTCTCTAGACCTGATATGAATTTTTTCTTACTCAAACCCTTCTGAATTAATTAATAAAAATGTGGTTTTCTCATTGGAGCAATCATTTATGCTTCGACTTTTACTTCAGTTCGCTGAAGTACTTCTTTGCATAGATTCAAATAATCCTCTGCTCCCTTACTTTTTTTACTGTAAGAAAAGATGTCCATTCTTTGTGCAGGAGCTTCAGCAAGTGTAACGTTATCACGAATAAGTGTGTCAAAAACTTTTTCACCAAAATACTTTCTGATGGTTTCAACTACATCGCGATTCAAGACCTTACGTTGATCATACATAGTAGCAATAACGCCACCGATCTGTAATTTTTTATTCAAACGGAATCGAACCTTGTCGATAATCTGTTTGATTTTCGCTAATCCCTGTAGAGCTAAAAACTCTGTCTGTAATGGGATATACACATAATCACTGCAGGTCAAGGCATTCAAGGTCAACAGACCTAATGAAGGTGGACAATCAATGATAATGTAATCGTAATCCTCAATTACGGTTTCAAATAGTTCGCGTAAGATATACTCACGGCCAGCTTCGTTAATCAGCTCCATTTCCGCACTGGATAGATCTAAGGAAGAAGTAATGACGTCAAGACCTTCTTTGTAAGTAAAAGGTTCTAATTCTGCTTCTCCTCTTAGTGCTTCATAGATCGTAACTTTCTGACGTGGGATACCTAAGGAAAGGGTGAGGTTAGCCTGAGGATCAAGATCAATTAATAATGTTCTTTTTCCTAATTCAACTAAACCTGCGCCAATGTTAATAGCGCTTGTTGTTTTACCAACACCACCTTTGTGGTTTAACAAAGAGATAATTTTTCCCATATCGTATGCTTAATTTTTCTTTGATAGTGAATGTAATAATAATTGTTTGATATTACGTCTATCCATTGCAAAATTAATTAATTTAAGCATTTTTGGAATTTGTAATTGAATTATTTTTATTTCCTATGTGTATTTAACACATTATATAATGTATTAAACATCAACGTATCGATAAAATGTCTAAATTATACCATTTTCTTATAAAGGGAAACTTGTGTTAGACTTAATTAGTGGAAATATCACAG
>CAYXQH010000820.1:0-2849 GCA_964467425.1 uncultured Saprospiraceae bacterium | reverse complement strand
GTCTCACTAAGAGGAGCAACAAATAAATCAGTTACAATAATACTGTCGCAACCATCTACAGTGTTTAAGGTATCGCTATACATACCAGAAACGAATCGATAGGCTCCAGCTAACATGATACTATCTCCGTCGCATATTTGTTCGTTTTCGTTAATCGTAATAGGATCATTCACGGTAACCGTAATGCTCTGTGTAGAATTTAAGGTACATGAAGGATTATTTGAATCTACAACAGAAACCAACACATAGGTTGAAGTTAAATTTGGTGTAACATCAAAAGTAAAACCATCGGTAATATCATTTAAAGTAGAATTAATGCTATTCAAAGAATAAGTCACATCAAATGGCCCCACGCCAGATAAACTAAAGCTAATAGGCACCGTTTCACCTAAACAAATAATGGTATCCCCTTCTATCGTTCCTATTGGTAATGGATTGACCAATACTTCCACCGAGTCCATCGCTGTACAACCTGAACCATCCGTAACAGTTACGAAATATTCTCCAGTCGTATCAACAGAAATAGTTTGTGAATTTTCATTAGTCGACCAATTAAAAGAGCTTCCTGAATTCCCAGCATCTAAGGTTGCTGATTGCCCTTCACATAATATGATATTTGCTCCAAGATCAACCGTAGGAGGCGATTGAACAGTTACATTGACTGAAGAAGTCGCTGTACATAAGAATGCATCTGTTACCGTTACTTCATATAGACCACTTGTAGTTACGTCGATAATTTGGCTTGTGTCGCCATTTGACCAAAGATAAGTAGCCCCAGAGTTTTCAGCATCTAAACTTGCAGTATCTCCGTCACAAAATGAAAAATCTGATCCCAGGTCTACAACTGGAAGCGGATTGACAACAACAGTTGTTGTATCAGCTAAAGTACATCCAAAGGTATTGGTTATTGTTACTTGATAAGTCGTGGTAACTAATGGTGTTACGGTTCGGCTTGCATTAGAATTTCCATCGTTCCATTGATAGTTACAATTAATACAATGTGGACTTGAGACATCAAAAGTGACGGAAGAATTTTCGCAAATGGTATCCATTGGAAGCGTATCCAATTGTACATCACAATATAATTTTACGACCCAGTTGTCATTTGCACCATTATTAGCATCTGTAAAATCAGCGGATGTATTAGAAGCACTAAATCCTCCTAGGATATATCCTCCATCTGTGGTTTGTTTAAAATTAGACAAGATGTCTGCTCCAGATCCTCCCACAGCAACATCCCATATTTTATTACCATTAGCATCAGCTTTGATCACCCAATAGTCATGATTCCCTTCTGTTCCATCTGTTTTGTTTCCCGATATAGGAGATCTAGAATAGCCACCAATTAGAATTAGGCCATCTGCATTTTCATGTAGGTCTTCACAAGATTCTTTTAGAATTCCACCATAACTTTCCTGCCAGATAATCGTTCCCGCAGTATCTGCTTTGATCACCCACATATCTTCCAAGCCATAATTAGCGGTTGTTTTATCTCCAAAAACACCTGAAGTAGAAAAACCACCAAAGACAATGGTATTATCACTCATCCATTCCAGGCTTCTAATTTGGTCATTACCATTACCGCCATAAGATTTATCCCAGATTTTATTTCCGTTAGCATCTGTTTTAATTACCCAGTAATCGATAACTGCTACTAATGGATCTGTTTTATCGCCATTATTATCAGATGCAGACCAGCCTCCCATATAGAAGCTTCCATCCGGTCCTTCATCAATATCCAACATCATATCAAAAGCTGTACCTCCAAATGTTTTATCCCAAACATCATTTCCTAAAGCATCTAATTTGACCGCGTAAAAATCCCAGCCTCCCTGATTAGCTTCTGTCTTTGTACCATTCGCACCAGAAGCAGACCAACCTCCTATTATAAATCCTCCATCTGAGGTTTCCTGAATATGATATAATTGTTCATTATCATCTCCTCCTAAGGAACGATCCCATTCAACGACTCCTGCTGCATCCGTTTTTACTACCCAAATATCAGAAGTCCATGCCGGACCATTATTTGCTTCTGTTTTGTCTACACTAATATCCGAATAAGACCAGCCTCCCAGAATATAGCCTCCATCAGAAGTCGGTTGTATTTCCTGAATAACTTCAGCTGCTGTACCCCCAATTCGTTCTTCCCAAAGAATAACTCCATTGGCATCTGTTTTAACCATCCAAAAATCGCCACCACCTATAGAAGCTTCTGAAATATCTGCATTTGGATTGGATGGAGTAGAACAACCATAAATATATCCTCCATCAGCTGTTTGATGAAGTCCTTGAAGTTCTTCATAATTATTACCACCATAAGCTTCATCCCATTCGATGGGTGGTTGAGCAGAAATATTAGTAAGGAAAAGACAAAAGAAGATAAAGGGCAACAGATGGAATCTGAAACTCGTAAGTTTAGTGCATATTGGAGGGAAAAATCTGTTAGATTTTCCTTGAAACATGTTTTATTGCCCTTGGTTAAAATTGTGAATTCTAGTAGGAGGTAAGTTTTATAATATCTTGGTAATACAAAATTACATTTTAATCACCTTAAAATCAATATCTTACAGATATACTAGTCACAAATAATAAAATAAATGATGTTTTAAAATCGGCTGGAATACATTTGGGATGCGTATTTCTAAATACTAATGCTTGAAATTTAGAGACTTAAATATAAAGGATTTATTGCATTTTACAAACGGATCGGTAGTTAAAAAAATTAGGTTAAATTTATTTTTATTTGAAATAAAAAAAAATCTTATATTAATAATTTTCACCTCAATCAACCTTAAAGCCTTTAAAACAAAGGCTTTTCTGCTCCAAATGAAATAAATTCAACTTCCCAC
>CAYXQH010000819.1:0-2869 GCA_964467425.1 uncultured Saprospiraceae bacterium | reverse complement strand
GATGTAATGTAAAATAGTATATGCCTATCGGAAAATAGTAACTTGCTATTTTCCGATAGTTCTAATTCGTATATTAATTTTTTCTTTTCTTTTTTGGAACTAAGTTATTTTTTGCTAACTTGAGTTCACACGTCCGATTAGTCTTCGTCTGCTTCCTGATTGCAGAACAATGTTTTCCCGCTATACGATTTCTAAAAATCATTGAATTCATTTGATATGAAACGTCCATGATTAAATAGTCTTTAGATGTTTTGAGAAATGACTTTTTAATACATGGTAAGTTCCATATGATCTTTAAAATCTAATAAAAAAGACATATGAAAGCGAAAACTAGACTATTACTTATTCTGGGTATTTTTCTTCAATTTAATCTATTTGGTCAGTTCGAAATCGGTGGTCCTACTGAATTGTGCAATTATGATTGTGGTTATTATCAATTATACGAGAATGGAAATCCAGTTAATGGGGATTATTACTGGGACTTTGGCAATGGGACAACTGCGACAGGTGGTTCTGCAGAATGGTGCCCCGGTTGGATAGGGAATTCTATAATTACGGTTTCGGATGCAAATGGGACGATCATTGCAGAATTTCAATTCTACGGGACCTATTGTTGTTCCAATATTTCCATAGAAGGACCTTCCGAACTTTGTGTTGGAGAATGTGCAGAATTTGACGTATTTGGTGGATCGGGTGGATATACCTTTCAATTAAGTAATGGAGAATTCTTTACTGGTGGATTTTGGTGTCCTTCTGGTGCAGGCGTATATGATTTGATTGTAACAGATTTTGATGGATGTGAAGGATGGATGTCGATCTCTGTCAATAATCCGGAAATGCCGGAAATCTATTCACTCTCTGGTGCTTTCTGTTTAGATGACAGTCTTTCTTTTTGCGATAGAGTTTGTGAAAATACAACAGTAACTTATACAACAGAGGTCAATAACCCTGGCTTGGATATTTCTTGGTCGGTTTCTGGTGCAGAAAGTTGGGAGGAGAATGGTAATGAGGTTATTGTCGAATGGGGAGACCCTGGACAAGGGCAGGTTTCTGTGGTGGTTGGCAATGGTGCTGTTCAAGGCTTAGATTGGTTTGTCACTTGTGGCTCTTATCTTATGAGTGAACTCAATCAAACAACTGGAACAGGACACGTAACAATTGATGGTACTGGAACTTATCATATCAACGTTTTTGGGCCAAATGGAAATCTATTCTGGAACCTTTATTCAAATGGTCAAAATCAACCTGTCTTTATAGAAAATGTACCTCCTGGAATTTATATTGTTGAAGTTCAAGATATTAATACTGGTTATTATCAAACCTGTGAATTTACGATTGATTCAGTAAATGATCTTTGTCCTCCATTCGGATTCTATTTTGACGTAACTCCCGCTTCTGATCAGAATTGTTGTGATGCTAGTATCGAAACACAGTTTTTGGGGAGTGCTCCTGAACCTTTTACTTATTTATGGTCAAATGGAAGTACGACACAGGATTTGAATGGATTATGTGAAGGGACATATGGTCTTACCGTAACAAATGATCTTGGTTGTACAACAAATAGCATGGTAACCATCACCTGTTCCGTACCGCAGGGTTGCTCCGGTACCAATTCTCTCTGCGTTGATATACTCGAAATACCCGATGCTGAATTCGAAACAAATCCTCCTGCTGTGAATGGAGTCGTTGAAATCTGTGAAGGGCAAACAGTATTTTTTGATAATCTAACCAATGGAGGTTTTAATTATACCTGGGATTTTGGAGATGGTGTATCTTCTTCTTTAGTAGATGCGGAACATACCTACCTCTCTCCCGGAACCTATGAAGCCATTCTCATCGCTCGGAATGATTGTTTTTGTGCTGATTCCTCAGCTGTAACGATTATTGTAGAAGAGTCGATCACCCCGGAAATAGATTGTGCCGGTACGATTTGTCCTGGTGAAGAAATTACCTATACTTCCAATGCGGATTGTTCAATTTTTTATTGGGCAGTGAGCTCAAATGGAACAATCATTAGCGGAGGAAATACATCAGATAATTTTATAACCGTTGATTGGGGCGCTGGACCAGAAGGAATTATTGAGTTATCAGTCGATGGCTGTTCAGGGGATTATTGTGTCCAAACCTTATTTGAAAGTATTCCGATCATTGATGATAATGCAGAGATTCAAGGACCCGAACGGGTCTGTAAAGGAGCAGAAGTTATTTATTCTATGCCAGCCTTTGCAGGGACGGAATTTATTTGGACGGTTTCTAATTTTGGAACGATTACCGAAGGGCAGGGGAGTAATGAGATTACCGTGCAATGGGCAAATGAAGTGACGCCGATTCAGCAATTAATTACTTGTCAATATGAAAGTTGTTATTTAGGCTGTGGTGGTTATGATGAATTAGCGGTCAATATTTTAAATGAAGTTTTTATCGAAGGACCGATTGAAGCATGTCCAAATGGTATGGAAACCTACACCTGTCTGACACCTCTTGGTGGAATTGTAAATGCAGATTGGACCGTTTATAATGCTATTGGGAATGTCGTCGCAACTTCAGCTGCACCGACCAGTAGTTATGATATAAATTGGAGCTTCGGAAGTGGAAACTTTACCGTTCATGCCGATGTAGAAAATCCAACTAATTATTGTATCGATAATTTTTCCGTGTTTGTAGAGGTCGTTCAACCAACAAATCTACCCGCTGCGATTGATGGCACGATGGATGTTTGCCCAGGAACTACTTACACCTATACAGGTGTTTCAGGAGCTGGAAATTATGATTATACCTGGTATATATCCGATGGAGGATCGAACTATGTTTTAAATGGACAAAGTGTCAATGTTATGTGGGGTCCCGCTCCTCCTTATGTTTTACAATT
>CAYXQH010000818.1:0-2874 GCA_964467425.1 uncultured Saprospiraceae bacterium | reverse complement strand
TGATTTGGACATTTGAATTAAAAATCAAAATCAATAAATTGAATTTATATATGAAAGTATTGATAAGAAGTGCTCAAGAATAAAAGTAATGAATTTGTTTTTAGTACGATCAGCGGGGCAGGAATGACAAAATAAGTGGGAGCGGGTGCCAGCTGCGTGTTGAGCCTTTCTTTTGTCTAGAATTTTTGGACACTTTTTTTTCAATGAAAAAAGTGTCAGAGAAAAAAATATTTAAGCCCCACTCAGAAATCTGACTATTCAATAAAATGCTATTGTCTTTCTAAAAAAATGCAGCTATATTCATTTTATGAATCGCGTTTATTGCCTCTTTATACTTTTGGTCTTTTGTGCTAAGCTATCTGCTCAAAGTACAAGCATCCAGTTGTCAGGTATTGTTGTAAATGCTGAAAATAATCAAGCACTGGAAAATGTAAATATCTCCATCTCCGAGATAGTAACCAAAGGCACTGCAACAGATGATCAGGGAAAATTTACGATAGAAGTAGATAGCCTACCCGTCCATTTAGTTTTTTCAAGTATAGGTTTTGAAACGCAAAAGGTTTTGATTAAAGACCAAAGTGAAATCCTGCTGAGCCTGATTGCTAGTTCAACAGCCTTGCCTGAAATTGTTGTCAGTGCAAAACGAAAAGTGGATACTGTTTATCATGAACCTTACAGCGTTGTAGATTACGTTTTTAAAGAAGATTATTTAATTCTTTTAGTATTTAAAAACTCCTTTGGAGAATATGATTTGGTGCTATTAGATGAGGAAGAACAGCTAGTTGATAAGATCGAATTAAAAGGCGAAAAACCAACCTCTTTATTTAAAAGCTGCCTGGATATTTTATACCTCAATACGTATTACGGCGTGTATAAAATTGAAACAGATGAAACGTCCATTCGGCTAGGAGAAAGAGTGAAGGTAGATCAATTCGAATTTATAATACAACCCTGTATCCTCGCGATGGATAGCTTGCTGTTTTTTCAACGATACCATTATCAGGGGCAGATTTTGAAGTACTATGTCTTAGTTAATAAACCTGAACAAACAGATAGTCTCGTTATTCTGCCTTTAATAGTGGATCAGGATCAAATTATCCGTTTAGCAGAACAAACCGGAAATCGCTTGCCCTGGTCTGGGGATTTTTGGGATGAAAATATTTCCGATGGTCTTCGTCAACTTAGAGATGGGCCGTATGTGCTCAAGGGCGTTATGAGAATGTTTTATCCTAAATTGTATGCACCGATTGTAAAGAAAGATTCTACGATATGCTTATTTAACCACTTCGCATCTAAAATTCAATACTTTGATATTAAAGGAAATCAATTAAAAGAAGTTCCAATACAATATCATAAAATGAAACGCTGGAAAAAATACATTCTTTACGATGAATTCAGGCAAGAAGCTTATACCGCATTTCATACCCGATGGGGAGAGTATATCTGCCAGGTGGACTTAGAAACTGGAGCACTTTCCGAAGCTATTCCACTCGAGCTTGATTTCATTGAGAAAGTATCCATTCGCGATGGCGTCATGTATTTCCTACACAAACATGACTATAAAGGTGCCAGAAACCGGACGATTCAAAAAGTAAGGGTAAACTAAGATAAGTTAATTAACAGGTGTTTAAGCGAACAAGTTAACAAAGGTATGCTATTGTTAACCTGCTAACTTAAAAACTTATTAACTTTGGTAAACTTATTTTTTATCAACAAACTAACATGTTCTATGGCACTTACAGAATCGACCATCCTTCCACTTGGCACACAGGCGCCGAATTTTCATCTCATGGATACCGTCAGCGGTAATTATTATAGTCTCGACGATTTGAAATCTGATAAGGCAACCGTCGTGATGTTCATCTGTAATCATTGCCCTTATGTGATTCATGTTAATCCGGAGCTTGTTCGAATAGCGAATGAATATCGAAACCAAGGAGTCTCCTTTATTGCAATTAGTTCGAATGATGTTGAAAACTATCCGGATGATGCACCCGACAAAATGCGGATCGTAGCGAAGGTTCTAAAATTTCCATACCCGTATTTATATGATAAAAGACAAGAAGTAGCAAAGGCTTATGATGCAGCATGTACACCGGACTTTTATGTGTTTGATGGAGCAATGAAATTATCTTACCGTGGACGAATGGATGATTCTCGTCCAGGGAATAGTACACCCCTAACTGGAGCAGATTTACGAGCTGCGATTGACGCAACTTTAGCTGGAAAGGCGATAGAAAATCAGGTGCCGAGTGTGGGTTGTGGGATTAAATGGAAGTAGTTTTAAAAGCATTTATTCATAATGATAATTAAAATGAAAGAAAAGCTCAATCTCTTACTCTTTTTACTCGCCCTAATTTGCTGTAGTTCCTGTACAGAAAAGAAGGTACCGCAAAAACCAAGAATTGCCATCGCAGGTTTAGCAATAGAATCGAGTACGTTCTCGCCCGCAAAGACTCATGAAGAGGCGTTTCATGCAAAGTATAAAAAGGGAATTTATTATTTGTATCCCTTTCTTTCTGAAAATGCGGACTTACGAAAACGAGCAAATTGGATACCAACCGTCAAAGGACATGCACTGCCCGGAGGAATCGTTACTAAAGAAGCTTATGAATCGCTGGTAGGGAAGACCTTGAAGTTGCTGAAAGATAGTTTGCCTTATGACGGAATATTCTTTGATATTCACGGAGCAATGAGTGTGGAAGGCTTGGATGATCCGGAAGGAGATTTTATAAAAAGAGTGCGTGATCTAGTGGGTAAGGAAACCTTGATTTCTACGTCGATGGATTTACATGGAAACGTATCACAGCGATTAGCCGAATACACGGATATGATTACCTGCTATCGAATGGCGCCGCATGAAGATGCGATGGA
>CAYXQH010000817.1:0-2876 GCA_964467425.1 uncultured Saprospiraceae bacterium | reverse complement strand
ACATCATAATTATAGATAATCAAAAATCATTTTCTCGCAAAGCGAGAACCTCCTTTCTAACGAAACACAATTTACCAAATTTGAGCCTTTAATGCTTTGAAATATTCAATACTATCTAATAAGCGACTACCGTACCAACTAAAAAGCTCTCCATCGACCACTAAAATCATTGCGTTTGGACAGACTTTTTTAAACGTCTCTATATGTTTGTCTTTAAATGGATAAGGCTCCGAAGAAAGTAAAACCAGCTCTGGATTTTGGCTTTTCAGATCTTCTAAAGTAACGTCAGGATAACGTTCTAAGTGTTCAAATGCGTTCGAAAAACCCGATATTTTCAACATTTCGTTAATAAAGGTTCCTTTAGCAGCAACCATATAGGGATCTTTCCATATAAAATAGGCAGCCCGTTTTTTATCTAAATTGGCAATAGTGCTTTTATAATCTGAAAACTGTTGATTTAATAGAGCACTAAGTTCTTGAGACTTTTTAGAGCGATTAGTCAAAATTCCGATCTTTTCGATCATTTCCAGCGCATCAGCAACATTTTTAATATCGCTCATCCACACTGGAAAATGTTTTTCCAGTTCTTCGATTTGTTCCTGTTGATTCTCTTCCTTATTTCCAATAATCAGATCAGGCTGGAGGCTTTTTATTTTTTCAAAATCAATGGTTTTAGTTCCTCCTATTCGGGTTTTGGATCGAAACCAAGCATTGGGATGCACACAAAATTTAGTGATGCCAATGGTTTCTTCCTCCAACTCTAAATAATGAAGGAGTTCAGATTGAGAAGGAACAAGCGAAATGATTTTTTTAGGTGGAAAGTTAACGACTACTGTCCTTTCCATCTGATCTTTGAATTCTTTTAAACTACGAATCATAAGCATTACCTATCCTTGATTTTTCATCGAATATTTCAGGATGCAAATCGATGAAATTGGATTTCATGTTAAATTTTTTTTATACTAATAATACGCTCAAGATAGCTAAAAGATTGCTTGAATTTTTATTTATCCAGCGTATACCTCGAGGACTTAAACTATTATTCTAACCGGCTATAAGCAGCCACTAAATTTAAAATTTATGAAAACGCTAAAAGGAAAGTATGCATTATGGGGCGTGACTGCTGTTGGGATTTTAATTCTTTTATTCATTGTGAATCCTTTCGGATACAATGATCTCGGATATCGAGAAGTTGTCGAAACGCCGACTGGTAAAAAGTATGTGATTTTTGAGAACGGAGTTTATCTTAAATTTCCAAGATCAAAAATAACGACTTACCCAAATGTTATTACGATTAGTCATCGTGGTGAAGAAACGGGCTCTACCGTTGAAGGAAAATCGATTTTAATTCGATTTAATGATGCGACCGAAGCAAGAGCACAAACAGTAGTTCGTTTCCGATTGCCTGCTAATGAAAAAGATATGATGATGTTACATTCGGAGTACATCAACAAAAAATACCTTTCACTAAAAGGGCTGGCACCCTATACGATAGAATGTTTGAAAAATTCTGCTCAGTTGATGGATAGTGAGCAACACTATTCGGGTGGTCGAGCTCAACTTTCACAATTTTTTCAAGATCAGTTAGAATATGGATTATTTATTTTAGATACGAAAGAATCGTTTGCAAGAGATACCTTAACCGGAGAGATGAAACGAATTTATGAAAGTAAAATTCGAGTTAATTCCGATGGTTCGAAAGAGCGAAAAGATTCTGATTTGAAAAAATTTGAAATTCATATTGCAAGTGCAACGATAGAAAACGTAGATTATGAAAAGCAGGTGGATGAAAAATTGAAAAAGAAAATTGAGGCAAGTACGCGTGAATCGGTTTCGAAACAAAACCTTGTAACAGCTCAGCAAGAAGCGATGACTGCAGAAGCAGAAGGACGTCGTCGATTGGTAGAGATTGAATATGAGGAAAAACAAAACCAAACACAGAAAGTTGTCCATGCAGAGACACTGGTGAAATTAGCGGTCAAAGATCAGGAAAAGCAAAAAATTGCTTTGGAAGCTGCGAAGTTGGAAGCTTTAAAAATTAAAGCTTTAGCAGATGCAGAAGCGTATGCAAAAGATCGAATGATGAAAGCAGATGGCGCGCTGGACAAAAAGCTGGAAACGTATAAAGAGGTACAGAAAATGTGGTCAGAAGCATTTATGCACTATAAAGGTGATTTGGTTCCGCAGTTTCAAACAGGCTCTGGTGGAAAAGGAAATGCGGGTTTGGAATTTATGGAAATCATGAGTGCAAAAGCGGCGATGGATCTCAGTGTGAAAATGGACGTTAAAAATTAACGTAACGCAGATTTGAAGTAAAAACTTTCCCCTGATTAAGGAAAGCAATGAATAGATTGGAGGCTCTTTTTAAGGAGCCTCTTTTTTTAATGTTTTTTAGCAAACTTTTTCTCGCCAGCTTTGATAGCTGTTTTGAGATGATTTTCTTTTGGAGGAATAGGGCAGTTATAACCTCCTTTAAAAGCGCAGTATGGATTGTAGTTTTTATTAAAATCCAGCGTTAGTTTTCCATCTTTAATATCGCCGGTTTTCAAATCAATATACCGACCACCACCGTATGTTTTTTTAGTATTCGTCAAATCTTTGAATGGTAGAAAGAGATGATCTCTATTGGCTCCCATTTTCATAAGCAGCATATTTTGGTAAACAGCCAGGGTATGTTTTTCACCATTTATCTCAAATTCTACTATTCCATATTTTCGAAACTTTTTTACCATGCCGCTGTAAGTCGCCATGTCAAAAGGTTCGGATTTTGGCGTAGCTGTAAAAGTACATTCCACCCGATACTTCTTTTTCGGTCTAAAAAATCGAATATATTTTAGATCTGCTTTTTTATCATAAAAAGGAGACCGTGCTTCTTT
>CAYXQH010000816.1:0-2882 GCA_964467425.1 uncultured Saprospiraceae bacterium | reverse complement strand
ATTCAATCATTCAATCATTCAATTGATTTCTCGCAAATGTAACTTTCTTACGTAAAATGTCCAATAAGTGTTTTGGTAAAATTGATTTTTGTAAAAAAACAACATCACCCCCCAATCTTATCAATCGAATTGCCCCCCTACACCCCTCACTTTTCGACCGCAGGTCGAACCCCACAAGGCGAGCAGCGCCAATCACTCTTCGACCACAGGTCGAACCTCACAAGGCACGCAGTGCCAATCACTCTTCGACCACAGGTCGAACCCAAAGCACAAAGTCTCCATTTTCCTTCCCCAAACCCATCTTAAGCATTACCTTCGCCTAAAATTAAAAATATGAGTTCATCAAGACCAATTGTCTTTTTTGATTTGGAAACCACAGGAGTTAATACAACTAGAGATAGAATCGTTCAAATAGGTGCGATCAAGCTATTGGCAGACGGCACAGAAGAAGTGAAAAATGTATTGATTAATCCGACCATTTTGATTCCTGAAGAAGCAACAATGGTGCATGGTATTTCCAATGATGATGTAAAAGACCAGCCTAAGTTTAGCCAGATTGCTAAAAGTTTTTCCACCTGGTTAGGGGGATGTGATTTGGCAGGTTATAACTCTGATAATTTTGATGTGCCGATGTTGATTGAAGAATTTAACAGGGTGGGGATTACCTTTCCGGGAGAAGGAACGAGCTTTATTGATGTGCTAAAAATGGAACGAATCGTCAATAGTCACACCTTGGAAAATACCTATAAAAGATACGCTGGAGAGGAATTAAAAGATGCGCATGATGCATTGGCAGATGTTAGAGCAACGCTTCTTATTTTCCAAAAACAATTAGAAAATAATGCTGAAATCCCAAAAGAAGCTGCTGAAATTGATGCTTTCTGTCAAGGGGATAATAAACGGGTAGACTTTGCTGGAAAATTGTATAAAAAGAATGGCGAGATCTATTGGCGATTCGGAAAGCACAAAGGTAAACTGGTGACCGAAACTGTAGATTATGCGAAATGGGTACTGAGCTCCGACTTCCCTTCAGAAACAAAAAAGCAAATTGAGCTAATTATTGGCTAAAAACTAGGTCTTCTTCTTTGAAACTTTTGGTTTTAAGCCCGCTACATAATCGAAACTCTTTTGTAGATATGCTGAAAGCTGATCTGTATCCTTCAATAAATCATTTGGGATTTCAGCATACTCTTTCATGGTCCTCCCATGTTGAACCATTAGTTTGCTGTTAAACTTTTCAATGAATGGATTTAAATCTTCTTTTGAAAGCCTTAGCCCCATTTTTCCTTCCTTATCCAAAAAGGAAAACATATGTCCATTGAAAGAAGTGTAAGGCATTGTTTTTCCTTTCCGTTCGATAGCAGGATTACTTTCTATCAGTTTGTTATATAGTGCTAATGCATCCATTAATATATACTTTTCTTTAAATTTTAAAATGTCCTTGAAGGTACAAACTAATTATTAAGGTAGAATAAAATCATACTATATGGTTTTAAAATGGAGTTTTAAGTGTTCGAGGATTGATATCCTAGGTCTAGTGGGCGCCATTTAGGCAAACATTAAATATATTTTAACAAACTCAATCTAGATTTATTATATACAATTTTATACTTTAGTAACTTTTTGAACAATAAATTAAATTCACATATTTATGATTTACGCAAAAATTACTTCTATGAACACTTTGAAAAGATGGGCTTTCGTTTTTATTGTTGCTATGAGTGCTACTTTTAGCATGCAAGCTCAAGATACGCCAGCAGCAGAAACAGAAGCAGCAACGCCTGCAACAACTGCATCGGCAGCAGCTATGTACAATGAATCATTAGCAAGTCTAAAGGCAAAAGACTTTCAAGCTGGTTACGATAAAACTAAAGCAGCATTGGCCGCCGCAAAAGCAGAAGAAAATGAGCAAATCATTGGCTTAGCTACAAAAAACTTAGCAAAAGCTGCCTATTATTTAGGTCAGAAAAAGTTGAAGGATAAATCAGTGGATGAAGCGATGAAGCTTTTTGAGGAAGGCATTGCAACAAATCCAGAATTCCCGGGAGCCTATAAAGGAAAAGCAAGTGGCTTGGCAGCTAAAGGACAATCTGTTGAAGCTATTAATACCTATTTTAAATCTGCAGAATTATCTGAAAAAGCGGGGAAAGCTAAAAGTGCTGCAAAAACAATTAAAAAAGCGGCAAGTGTGGTTAGCAAATTATACTCTAGTAAAGATTACGCTAAAACTATTGAGGCAGGAAAGGCTTTTTTAGCTGTAAATGATGATTCACATAAAGTGCATTACTATATGGCAAAGTCTCACCAAAAGCAAAAAGGCTATGCTACAGCTTTAACGCATATCAATAAAGCGGTGGAGCAAGCAGGTGATAAAGCTAAAGATAAATACTTCTGGGCGCAAGGAAATATAGCGGAGAAGGCTGGTAAAAAATCAGCTGCTATTGCGGCGTATAAGAAAATTACGGATGCAAAGTATAAAGAAAACGCAGAATTTAAGATTAAGGAGCTACAGAAATAAGATAGAATTATAAATTAGGAATGTGGAATAGTTATTTCTAATTCCACATTCCTAATTCCTAACACTCCATTCTACACTCCCAATTAAAATGCCCGAAAAGCCCTTTTGCTTGATGCCTTTTTTGCATCTCCATATTGGAAATAAAGGAATCGCAAAAGCTTGTTGTGTCGCCAATATCCCTTTTGGTAATATCAATAAAGAGTCCCTGTCTGACATCTGGAATGGACAAGCAATCAATCATTTAAGAAACAAGTTTAAAAAAGGAGAATCCGACAAGCGTTGTTCGGTTTGCCATAATATCGAAGCCGCTGGAGGAAAGAGCATTCGTTTAGAAACCTTTGAAAAGTTTCCCAATTTTGACTTG
>CAYXQH010000815.1:0-2882 GCA_964467425.1 uncultured Saprospiraceae bacterium | reverse complement strand
AGAAAATGATTTTTGATTATATATAATTATGATGTTATGGAGATTAAGATTTTTACATTGATGGTTTGCTTCTTTATCGCACTTTCTTCGTGGGCACAGTCTACTCCTACTTTGATTCCTGGCGAGATGGTGATTCAGTTTGAATCCGAAGAAACTTTTCAAAAATTTCTTTTAGAAGAACAGATCGATCTACATTTTGAGAAACGTGTTTCTAATCAACTTGATCTTCATCTCTTTTCCTATGATCCTGCTACCGTAAATATCGAGCAACTATCTAATCAGTTAAATCAAAATCCTTTAGTTCGCGCTGCTGGTCAAAATTTTCAATTAAAAAAAAGAGCGACCATTCCTAATGATGAATTATTTAGTGATCAAAATAGTTTCGATTTAATTGAAGCACCCGATGCCTGGGACATTGTAACGGCAGCTCCTCAAGAAGTTGTCATTGCAGTCGTGGAAGGTGGCGATATTTTTCATGAAGATTTAAGAGATAATATATGGACCAATCCAAATGAAACACCCAACGATGGTGTAGATAATGACAACAATGGTTTTGTCGATGATTTTCGAGGGGTTAATATTTCTACTGGAACAGATATTCCAATTATAGATGATCATGGTACTGGTGTTGCAGGAATCATTGGTGCAAGAGGTGATAACGGAATTGGCGTAGCAGGAATGTTATGGGATGTAAAAATGATGATCATAAGTTCTAATCTTTTGTTTACAGAGATCATCGCATCTTATGAATATATTTTTGAAATGCGAAAACGCTATAATGAGACTGATGGTGCTGAAGGTGCTTTTATTGTTGTAAGCAATTCTTCTTTCGGAGTCAATAATGCATTTCCGGATGAGCATCAACTTTATCCTGCCTGGTGTGATGCCTATGATATGATGGGGAGTGTTGGTGTTTTATCTGCTGTAGCAACTACCAATACAGAAACAGATATAGGACAAAATGGCGATATGCCAGGCTTATGTCCCAGTGATTATACTATTGTTGTAACCGATACAAATCTAAGTGATGAACTTGGCGGTGGCTACAGTCCAATTCATGTTGATCTTTCTGCTCCCGGTCGCTCTGTGACCACCGACTTAAATGATACCTATAGTACGTTTACAGGGACTTCCGCAGCTTGCCCAGTAGTGGGCGGTGCGCTAGGCATGATGTATTCCTTCCCTTGTGAAGGTTTATTAGAACAATCCATCTCAAACCCTGGTCCTCTGGCTTTACAAATGAAAAATCTATTACTGGGTAGTGTAGACAAAATTGACTCTTTAGAAGGTAAGGCGGTAAGCGAAGGAAGGCTTAATATCTTCAATGCTTTACAAGCTACTCAAAGTTTAGTTGCAAGCCCTAAAGGCGATTTAAGTTTTTTAAACTTATATCCTAATCCTGCTAATGAATCTATTTTTGTAGAATATCAAACTTCTGAAACAAGTGCCTACGACATGAAAGTGTATGATGCTTATGGCCGTTTGGTGTATCACTACTTTGTCCCTGAAGATTGCCCGCCTCGAATTATCGAGATCCCGGTATTAAGTATGGCCCCCGGCATGCATTTTATTTCTATCGAAAACATTAATAATATCAAATCCGCAAAATTCTGGGTATACTAGAAATCAAGTTAGCAAGTTATTAAATTAGTAATGTCCTGTCACCTGAGTACCCGAGTACCTGAATACCTGAATACCTGAGTACCTGAGTACCTGAGTACCTGAGTACCTGATTACCCGACTACCTAAACATCTGTTCCCTACCTAACATTAGGTATATACATTTTACCAAACATACGGTATTGTAAAAACCCTTCCATCTGCTTAGTTTTGTGGTGCATTCTTATTTATAATTAATCTAATTAAAGACAAGTAATGGACTACCTCAAAAGCCTCCTCATTCTTATAGTATTGTCCTCATTTATGGCCTGCGGAGATGACGATGCAACACCTGAGCTTCAAATCCCGGAAACCTATTCTTTTCAGCGAGATGGTGCAAGCACCGTTTCTTTTAGCGGGCAAACGACTCGTATCAATATGGGAGAAGAATTCATAAGTGCATTGAAAGATTTTGACACCAGCGAGGAACAGCTCCTTGAAATGTTCACTAATGAAAAAGCGGATGGTAGCGATGCCAACCCATTTACTGAATCTAGTTTAAACGAGTCAACGAAAAGTATCCGTTCTAAAGTAGCTGCTTCAATTGATCTATTTTCAGCAAATACAGTAGATGCCGCAGCTATAAAAGCAAATTTTGAAAACTGGATTAATGGGCAAGTCAACGAAATCTTTCCAAATAAAAACGAAATAGCAACTGCTGGTCAAGCCGGGCAAATTGCTGACGGGACTTCCACACGATACATCAACGCCAAAGGGTTAGAATACAATCAAATGGTTACCAAATCGCTTATTGGTGCGCTAATGACTGATCAGGCCTTAAACAACTATTTGGGAACTGCTGTTTTGGATGCAGCTGATAATCAGGCTTTAAATGATGCAGGTACTGTCGAAGAGGATAAGAACTACACTACCATGGAGCATAAATGGGATGAAGCTTTTGGTTATCTCTATGGAGCTTCAGCAGATGAAACCAACCCTAATGCCACCATCGGAAGCGACGATTCTTTTCTTAACAAGTATTTGGGAAGAGTAGATGGCGATTCTGACTTTTCGGGAATAGCTACTGATATTTTTGAGGCTTTTAAAACAGGAAGAGCAGCTATTGTTGCAGGAGAATATGAAATCAGAGATGAACAGGCTGCCATTATCAGAGAAAATATTTCAAAGGTCGTTGCGGTAAGAGCCGTTTATTATTTACAACAAGGCAAAAATGATATCTCCAATGGAAACATGGGAAGTGCTTTCCATAATTTAAGTGAAGG
>CAYXQH010000814.1:0-2883 GCA_964467425.1 uncultured Saprospiraceae bacterium | reverse complement strand
CTGATTGATTTTCTTCTCTTACATCATGTGAAAATTGACAGCATAAATGTTTAAGACCTCCGTATTCTGGAGTATAGTCTGGTGCTTCTAATTCTTCAAACATATATTCTGGAAAAAGATCCGGGTAATTTAAAACAGGGTAAAGTTCCATTGTACTTCCCTGCGCTCCAACAGGAGTAACAAAACTGAAAGAATACTCAAAGTCTTCGGGATCTGCATTCGTAGGAGGTTCATGCCCTGTACATAAAGGATTAAGATCTATTATAAATACTCTTTCCGTTGAATAGGCATCGTAACCATTAATTTCAGTCGGAAATAAATCGTTATTCGTAATAGGCCCCCAGGTTCCAGATGCATAGCCCCCAAAATCATACTCAATATAAAACTCCGGGTAGTCATCTATATTTGGAACCGCCATACCAATATTAAGGTTAATAACTAGTCGGTTATCTAGAAGAATTTCAATGCACCCGTCAGGAGGTGTTGAATGCCCCATTGAGTTTTCCCAATTTGATTTAGGAATTAAAGGTCTATTGGTAGCAAAAGAAGAAATACAAATTAAAAGGGCCAGGAATAAAAACATTCCTTTTAAGCATGTTTGTTTTGTCAATCGTGTCATGTTGTCGTTGTTTTAGATCATTAAAAAAGTGTCTGGTGCTTTTCATCAAATAGAGCAAGTCTATTATGCTTGAGAGGTGGAAAAGCATTCTGTCACCGATATATTCCTATTGCAAATCAAAAGGTAACAAGGCAAAGTAATATTTTTTTAAAAAAAGTATCTTTGGAAGGAATTTTAAGTTAAAAAGAATAGCGAACACAAGCAAATTTTGATAATTTTAATTTTCCCCTGTTTAGTTTATTACCTTTTTCACCTTTAAAAGAACGTATAAATAGATTAGCATGCCGCAACTCTCTGATGAAGATCTGATATCGAAGCTAAAATCTAGTAAGTATTCTGATAATGATGAAGCAATGAACTTTCTCTATTCAGCAATGTATAGAAAAATTTCAAGCTATATTTCTAAAAACAGTGGATCAGAACAGGATACTGATGATATTTTTCAGGATAGTTTGATTGCTTTATATAAAGCAGCTAAGATAAATCGCCTGGATGATATTAGTAATGTACAAGCTTATTTCTTTTCGATCTGTAGAAATCAATGGTTAAAAGCTTTGAAGAAGAGCCAAAGAACCACTCAGATTACAGACGAATATGATACTGTTGCTGAAGACCCAATCCAGGTCAGCAGCCTGTTATCTAAGGAAAAAAGTGCTTTGATTGATCGCTTATTAAAGGGACTTGGTGAAGGTTGTCGGAATATTCTTATCTACTATTACTATGAACGTTTGAAAATGAAGGAGATCATGAAACGCATGAATTTTTCAAGCGCACAAGTAGCTAAGAATAAAAAGTCTTCCTGTATGAAAAAACTAAAGGAAGTGGTTTCTAATAACCCTGACTTAAAAAACTTGCTAACTTAAATTGCTCTGACATGAAAGAATTCGACAACAATAGTATAGATGACTTCTTGTTAGGTCGCATGGAAGAATCTGATTTAAAGGAATTTAAAAATAAATTATCCATGGATAAAGAATTTGCCAACCGTGTTCAACAAAGACAAGAGTCCGTTCGATATATTGATATTCTGGGTGACCTTGCGTTAAGAGACAGAGTACAGCGTCTTCACAAAGAAGCTGTCAAAAACCTTCCTGCTAAAAAAACATTTAGCATCAGACCTTTTTTAAAATATGCGGCAGCTATCGCTTTTATTCTAGTAGCCGGATATTGGTTCTTACAAGGTCCCGCAAGTAGTCAAGATATTTTTCAAAATAACTATCAGGCTTACGAATTAAATTTTGGTGATCATCGTGGAGATGCCCCAAAAGACATTGCTTTTTCTGCGGGTCAACTTTATGCAAATGGTGAATATAAAAAAGCACTGGAGCTTTTCAATACTATTCCTGAAGATCAAATGACTGCAAAAGTCACATTAGCAAAAGGGATTAGTTTTTTAGAAACAACAGATTATAAAAACGCAACAATCGCTTTTCAAAAATTGATTACTAATAAAGACATCATTTACGAAGATCACGCTAAATGGTATTTAGCAATGACTTTTTTAAAAGAAGAAAAAGATACTGAAGCAAAAAATCTACTTCAGGAAATTGCAGATAAACCCGGAAGTTATAATCAGCAAAAAGCTAAAGATATTTTAAAGAAATTATAGTTCATTTTCTTTTTCATAAAAAAGCCTTTATAGAGATTCTATAAAGGCTTTTTTATTTTCTAAAACTTTTTTTTTAAAAACCCACATCTCTACTATTACCTTTTCAAAGGTTGAAAGAACATATAAATGTACGACGTTAGTAAACAAAGACACAACAAAAAATATAAAGCTATAAAAACGGAATAATCCCGTTCACTACATTCTCTTACACTGACACTTAGTTAAAAATATCGTGAAGAATTAGTCCCTTCTTTTGAAAGACTAAAATGCCTTCACATAAAAACAACTAACGTGTCAGTGTATTTTTTGGGTAATCCAATGTAAGAGCAGCGCAAAACAGCTTTGCTCTTACTGGAACCTTCTCTTGAGATTTCTTTTCTGATTTCTCTTTTTCACACTGATATGAAAATAATATTCTCTGGCTTAAGTTTTAAAAAACTTAGCTGAACTAAGAAATTAATTTAATTCAAAATGGCGATATGCTGAAAAGCCAGAATAGAGTAGGCATTTGTATTTTAAAAAAATCATAAACTATGAAAAAATTATTCTTTTTGCTATTGATCTTTTCTGTATGCTCTTTATATGGGCAAGGCGAAGGTGAACCCTGTGGTTTATTCGGACCAGGAACAAATGGCACAACCGTTCCTTGTGAAGA